>JAAESJ010000068.1 GCA_024229495.1 Verrucomicrobiaceae bacterium
CGATCGGACGGGCCGACAGACCACGAGGGGTGTGCGGATGCCGGTTAACGGCAACTTCCGAGAGTGGCAGGTGAAGGCAGCTTGTCGAGGACCGCAGGCCGTGGTGTTCTACCCGCCGGGCAGCGGTGAGGGCCGAGACGAGAAGCGTCTTCGGGAACTCCGGGCCAAGGCGATCTGTGATCGCTGTGTGGTGGTCGGACGGTGTCTCGAGTTCGCTGTGGGCCGTGGCGAGACCCATGGAATCTGGGGTGGGACCAATGAGTCTGAACGTCGGGTGCTGCTCGAGATCTGAAACTGTTTCAGAGAATGGGGAGGCGTGGGCCGGCGATCCGGACGTCGCCGCGCCGTCTGGTTATGCCGGTGCTGTCTAGATGGGACAACAACGGCATGGCGTGCTTGCGGGTGTTGCCCGCCGCTTCTCGGAATACCGAGACGGTGAATCCGTCGGGATCGTCGATTAGTAGCCGGGCGGCTAGCTGGGCGGCCGCATCGATGGCCGAGGCCGAATAGAAGATTCCCTCCACTTCGATCAAGTCGCCGCGTCGGACCAGTTCCCGTAGTTCGCCGCGGTCGACCCCGTCCGGTCCAGGTGGGGTGAACGGTGAGGCGGCCAGGGCGGCCACGAACGGGTGGTCGGCCAGCGGATCGACGGCTCCCACCGGCACCAGCCGGCCAGCTTCGATCACCGCATC
>JAAESJ010000069.1 GCA_024229495.1 Verrucomicrobiaceae bacterium
TGTATCTTTGAGTATACCGTGAGGTCAAAGAATTAGCCGCGCATATCGCGATCATGCCAGAAGGTGTGTTTGATCAGTTTGCAGGTCGTTCCGGTGTATTCCCGGTCGTCAGCCTTGTCGCCAACGTCCTGTAGCCACTGCCTGCTCATTTCTTCACGGTCGTATATGTTGCGCGTCAGTTCGTCGTATGCTGCGACAATCTCAGCGATCTCTTTCACGTGTTTGGTCTGGCGTTTGCCAATCAGGTACTTGCCCAGCGTGTTAGCGTGTTTGGCCGCAATAATTTCGTAACTCATTTTTCTTGTCCTAAAAAAAAGGCCCCCGGCGAAGGGGGCGGGTTTGATTACACCATGTAAGAGAGTTTGTAGACCTCTAACTCAAGGGCCTCTTTCTCAGCCTTGAGGGACTCGATTTCCGCGTCCAAAATTTCTTCAACTTCGTCCGCTGCTGCAACTTCCTCCTTGAGTTCCTCGATCAGCATACTGAGGTGCTTCTTTCGGGATTCACCGAATCGACGCAGTTTCTCGCCTTCCTCAAGGGCTTCAATCTCTTTCCCGCACAGGCTCAGAATTTCCTCCTTGAGTTCCTCGATCTCCGTATCCTTCTCGTTCAGCATAGTGATGCACATGTCATAAAGGCCGCGTAACGTCATCAACTGCCGATCTGCTGGGAGTTCGTTAATAAACTCGCTAGGTCTTTCGTTTTTTGCTTTGCTCATGGTCTTGGTCCTGTTTGGTTGATTGATTACCGTAGACAGAGATTAACTTACGTTTACGTCAACTGTCAAACCAAAGATGCGTTCTGTTCTAAAAAAACTGATCCAGATCAGAAATAGGCTTCGGGGGTTCTCTTGGAATTTTCCTCCCAACGCATTTGGGCGGGCCAGAAAGCCAGTTTGACGGCACCCGTCCAGCCATCCCCATGGCGTTGCTTGGCGATCTCTAAGCGCGTATCAGACTGCGCGTTAATCGCTTTCCATTCATCCGAACCATGCTCCACCTGTTCGAGGGCTTCTTGCTTTGCTTCATTGCGAGAAATCAGGACCACGTTATCTACTAAGTCGGATTGCTCCGATGCGCCACGGATATCGTACTTCACCATTTTGCGCTGGCCGCTCTCTGGCTTGCGCGAGTGGGCTACCGTGTGGATGTGGATATTCTCGTCGCGGCATATCTCAACCATGTCGGTTATGAAATGCTTTTGGTCACGCATTGGGTCGCCTTCAAACTTCAGGATGGTGATGTTATCGAATATCACCTGAGTGACGCCTAACTCTCTGGCTGCGTAGCGGATCAGGCCCATCAGGATATCTTTCTGGACGTTGCCCACGTGGTTGTAAATCCAGAGCCGGTCCTCGAAGTGATCGAGGGCCTTATCAATCTTCGATGGCGTAACTTTGTCAGGGTGCAGGGCCAATCCTTGCCTCACCAGTCGGGCAAGGTTCTGTCGGGGGGTCATCTCAGGGGATATGATCAAAATCTTTTCCTCCTGATTAGATGCACCCTCAGAGAACAACCAGTGAAGGGCGCTCATCGTCAGCAAACTCGACTTACCCGCACCATTACAGCCAGCCCATATACTGCATTCGCCCGGACGAAACTTAAAATGCCCGCCTTGGGTTGAGGGGAAGGGCAGGGTAACGCCATCGTGTGCGCCTTCGCCGCAA
>JAAESJ010000070.1 GCA_024229495.1 Verrucomicrobiaceae bacterium
AGGATGGACTTCTGGACGGGGTTGAGACCGGAACAGGAACCTACGTAAGTGCGACTAATACCGGAACCGATCCTAAAAACGCAGACTCTGATGGTGATGGGCTTCTGGACGGAGTCGAAACCAATACCGGAACCTTAGTTGATGAGGAGGATACCGGGACGGACCCCAACAATGCTGACACGGACGGTGATGATTATACTGACGGTGGTGAGATTGCTGGAGGGACTGATCCTCATGACCCGAACAGCAAAGGGGCAATTCCTTCTCCATTCCTTTACGTGGACTTTGAAGATAATGCCACTGACCTCAGTGGTAACGACTACAATGGCGAAGTGAACGGCGCCGTGAGCTTTGACGTGGAAGGTGCCCCTTCCGGGCCAACACCTATTACGGGCGGAAACTTCACTGGTGGATTCCTTGACTTTTTTGACATCGACATGAATTTAATGATTCGTGATTTTGAGGACGGTAGCTACACCTTTACATGCTGGCTCGCTCCAATCGGTTCTGCCGGTGGTGAAGGCTTCATGTGGGG
>JAAESJ010000071.1 GCA_024229495.1 Verrucomicrobiaceae bacterium
CCTTGGGTGGCCACCATGCCTGTCCTTGAAACACACTGCACCCCAAATAAACAGCACCCCACCCAACCCCCTGAAGAGCAAAGGCCGCGGGGTGGGCTGAAACACCATTTCCCCCAAATGAACCGCACCCCCCCCCACCCCACCGATCGCTGGCAAAGACCATTTAATGATGCAGCTGTCCTTGAAACACCCTTTCCCCCAAATGAACCGCACCCCCCCCCCTCAAGTCAGCCAGCTCACCTTTCGAAGCCCACGGATTTTGCCCAAATATGAAAATCCAAGAAGCATTGAAAATGGACTCCCATGGTGGGCCACCAACATCAAATGGTCAAGGCCAATTTTTATTTTACACCAAAGGCTCCGCAGGAGAAAAATTTTGAATTTTACACCTGCTGCGATTTCACTGGGCTTCTGCTCTCATTGGTCATTGTTTGAAATCCGCGCTCAACGCCCATGGCTTTCATAGGTGCTGGCTCGGGTTCAGCCAGGTCACCTTGCGAAGCCCACGGATTTTGCCCAAATATGAAAATTTACGAAGCATTGAAAATCGAGCTCCTTGGGTGGCCACCATGCCTGTCCTTGAAACACACTGCACCCCAAATAAACAGCACCCCACCCAACCCCCTGAAGAGCAAAGGCCGCGGGGTGGGCTGAAACACCATTTCCCCCAAATGAACCGCACCCCACCCCACCCCACCGTTCGATGGCAAAGACC
>JAAESJ010000072.1 GCA_024229495.1 Verrucomicrobiaceae bacterium
CCAAACTTAAGAGTCGCGTTTCTTAACAACCATGACCTTTCCGGGTGGACCAAACGACTGGGACAGGATACCGTGTTTGGAAATCCCCCTGATAAGAAGGCACTACTCGAATGGCTGGATGAGGTCATGTCATCAAACACAGCCGAGAGAAAAATATCCGCACCGGAAACCATCCCGGAGCACCCGTTACCGCTACAAATCGTGGAAACCGGTGACGAAAATGACGAAGATCTCCCGATCGCGGAGACTGTCACTGCTCCCGGAAAACATCTTGGAGACTATGAATTGGTCCGCTTTATCGGCGGAGACGACACAACCGAGACCCATGAAGCGCTTCAACTCTCGATAGATCGCCCGGTAGCCCTGGTTCTGCTCAAGCCGGAATTCACCAAGCAAAAGAACGCGGTGAGGACATTCCGCGGTCTGGTTCGCGCACGCGCGAAAGTCTCCCATCCGAATATTGCACCAGTCTACGAAGGCTACGAGGAAGCGGGAGCAATTTTCTACACCAGAGAACTCGTTGAGGGGTGTAACCTTCCCCAGCTCTATGAGAAGAGTGAGAAGTTTGATGACCTTACCCTCATAAGCATGGTGAAAACCATTGCCGCGGCACAGGCTTATCTGGAAATAAACAGAATTGCTCATTATCCAATAAAAACACGACACATTTATCTTGGCGAAGATGGGAAAACCCGAATTGCTAACACCGCCACCAATGAACAATGCAATCAAGAAACCGTTGCCGAATTAGTTTATTACCTGGGCACCAAACTCCAGAACTTTGTCGATCCTGACAACTCGGTTATAGGTAATCGCCTATTGGCCGAGATGCGTAATCCTGAGGTCTCCTGGACCTGGCAGTCCCTGCAGAATGTGGTTTCACGGTGTGATGATGAAATTGCACAAACCACATCCTACAAGCCGGATCAACCCGCCGAGAAGCACCCGTTAAAATCCTTTAAGGTAGCAATCTTGATCCCCCTAATCATCCTGGCCGTTATCATTTTTCTTCTCACTCTCAGGAAACCAACCCATTCGACACAACGGATTCTCAATCAGATGACGACAATCAAAGGAGGTGAATTCGTATATCAAGAAGGGGAGATCCATCCTCTCCCAACGTTTTGGATTGATACTTACGAGGTATCAATCGCCCATTATCAGGAGTTCATCACTGCGATTAAAGAAACAGGGAGCAGTCAATATAATCACCCTGAGCAACCGGCAGGAAAAAAAAGCCATACCCCGGATAACTGGGGAGAATATTATGATGCCGCCAGTCGGGGAATCCGGTATGAAGGTCACCTTGTTGACCTCAACTGCCCCGTAGTTTTTGTCGACTGGTGGGATGCCTACGCATATGCAAAATGGAAGGGGCGCAGACTTCCAACTGAACAGGAATGGGAAAAAGCCGGACGGGGCAAGAAAGGCAACCTTTATCCCTGGGGCAATACTCCAAATCTGGAAATGTTTACGTCATCCCAGAAAAATCACTCCACTTGGCGCCCGGTTGACAGTGTGACCGGTGATCAAAGTGCGGAAGGTGTATCCTGCCTTGCTGGCAATGTCAGCGAATGGACAGCCAGTTTTATCGAACACCCTGAAATATTTGGAGCAGAAATACCCGTTGTCCGTGGAGGAAGCTTTCGTAACGAAAGTAGCGGAATGCCTGACCTCACCGTTCGCCAGAGGGTAAATGACCCTGGAGAATCCAAGGAAGGCGGCTTCCAGGGCCGTGATTGGATTGGTTTCCGAACCGTATCCGACATCAATCCCACACTGAAAATCACCGAATAAATGAACCTCTCTGCCGACAGGCACAGCAAAGGGTCTTAATAAAGTTCCGTAAGAACAGGAAAACTGTCGACGTATATATGTTGTCATCCCAACCCATATTGGATAATAACTATTCTCTGTAAGAAATCATGAAACCCACACTGCTCTTCTTCGCTCTATCTCTCACCACAATGCTTGGCTTCCTTGATGCTGAAAACATCAACCCAAAGCAGAAACAGCCAATACTGGTTATCCCGGGAGAAGTCACCATTGATGGAATAAGCCGTCCCGATCTGGGGAGGTCTTTTTGCGATAGCATCACGGGGAAACTCCTGAAAAGCGGAAAGTTTACGATTGCCGATCAAGTCTCAACAAACAGCCAAGGGGTCGCCAATAAAGAGGGTTCAACCGGAGAAATAATCAATCCTGAAAAAATCGTTAAGCAACTGGCCGGTAAGACCACAGCACATTACGCCTTGATCCCGCGAATGATCTCCGAGGATGACTTCTCGAAATTCTCAATCAAGAAACTGCGCGTCGCCGACTCTGAGGTTGTCAGCGTCTACCAAGCATCAGCAGTTAGCACGAAGCGTGCCACCATGTTTGATCTCCTGGATGAAGCCACAAATCATCTGCTCAGGGAGGTATATGCCGAGCAGTCACGCATCAGGAGGCAGAACCGCCCCAGTATCATTGACCTTGAGAAACCGAGAACGGAAAAGACAAGCGCAACAAAGCGCAACCCGGATGACGAGGGGAAGAACAGGAAACCGACAACGACCGTTGCGGCTAACACTCCGCCCGGCAGTCAAAAAGAGAAATCTCAGGAACAGCCTCCAGCCTCTGTAGATAGGAAGGTAGAAGGAGATGAAGCGGAAAAAACCCAAAAGACCGCTCAATACGTCGGGCGCATTTGTGCCGTTGATGCCAAGTGGCATTTCTGTGTCATTGAGCTTGATAAAAACCATTCACTTCAAGTGGACGATCTCGTGCTGGTTCGCACCGATAATCCGGCCAAGTCAATAAGCCGTCTCAATGTCTCTAGAATCGAGGGCAATAAAGTGATCGCTGATTGTCAGGAAAATGACATTTCGTCCCTCCGCCTAGACCTCAAGGTATATCGCTGGGGTGTTGCAAAGAAAGGATAGCCTTTCAAGGAAAGACCACTGCCGGACAACGGCACAGTTTCTCATATCTTCCGGGTGGCGTCATCCCATCAAAAAAAAACCGGATCCGCCACTGGCGAATCCGGTTCGTGAAAAGATATGGCGAAGAATAGTTCTTAGCCCTGGGTGGGGTTAATCATCTCTACTTCTTCCGCCTGGAAAACGTCAACCTTGGTTCCTCCCTTATTCTCGAGGAAGCGGAACTGCTCATCAAGCGGCACCTGCTTGCCTCTGCCATCGCCATAAATGATAATGGCGTCGAGCCCTTCCCAGACACCTCCGACATCTGTCTTCTTATCAGTATATGTTCCAACATTACTGGTGAATCCGGATGCAAGGATTGGGAAGCGTGGACCAAAGTCCGACAGCTTGTTAATAGCATAATGGTTCTCACCTGCCTCCAGTGCAGTTCCCTGTGGTTCACTTGTCTCCCACAGGTTATCTCCACCATCACGAGTGTCACTTCTGCCGTGCCATGCACAACCGGTCACGAAGAACGGTTCCTCTGACTTCAGTTTCCTGATTAACGGCGCAAGGTAAGCATTGGCATCATCCCCACCATTCTCAGGATCGGGAATATATCCAAGCTTGCCCCATTCTGCATACATTGCTACCTGTATGCCCTTAGCTTGAGCCAGGGACTTGGTTAATCTTGCGCTACGCTGAACGGAAGAATACACAGGAACCGAGACACTCGCCAGGATGGCAATGATGGTTATTACCACCAGAAGTTCAATCAGGGTAAAGCCCTGATTATTTTGTTTATTTTTCATTTATTGTACTTTTGGGGTCGGGGGTTGTATTATTTATTTTTATATTAATGCAATGAGCAGACCCCCGCTTCAGCAAGACGGCTGAGCGTCATTCAATCAGGGGGGATCCGATCACCTCCATTGTAGCAACAGGATTCAAGCGTTCAAGACCTTTTGTTCCCAGGGAGCTCCATGACCCAAGAAGAAATAAAGCCATGATCAAATAGAGCTTTCTGCCTGCAGTTCCAGCCCAGCTTGGCCAGAAAATTAGACAAATCAGGTAGCTGTCGTGCTGAAATGCCGGCGAAAAACCGGAAAAACACCAGCATCACAAAAATCAGCAGTCGCCCCCGCAACCGCCGGACCCGACTACCTTCCGGCAGCTTGAAATCCGTAATAACCACTGTGCCCCCGGGCATGCTCCCGCAAGCGATGCTCCCCACAATATCAACCAATTCCTCCTCCCTGAAACAATCCAGGAAAAAATGCGCGCCAACAACATCCGGCCGGAATCCCTGTGGCAAGCAAAAGTTCCTGACATCTCCGGCAAGAAACCGCACTTTGTTTGCTTTCCCGTTTGTCCGCTTCTCGGCAAGATCGAGCATGCCAGTGCTGGCATCAAGGCAAACAATGTCTGCGCGGCATCCTTCGGCGAGAAGTGCCTCAAGGAATCTGCCATCCCCCTCGCCGAGGAGCAGGATTTGCTTCGCCTGAAGAAATGTCTCCATGTGAGCACAGCGAGCACGCTGCAGACGATCTCCAAAAACCACCCGCTCCAGCAAGTGGTAGGAACGGGCTAGATGGTTGAATCCCACGGCAGGAATGGCAGGTAAACAAGGGCAGGCAAAATAACAGCAGCATCCGCTGCGACACGCAGGAGCACCGGTGATATCCGACTGGCAGTGGATGCCAGGAGTGCCAACAAACCACCACCACTAGAAACGGCAAGAAACACCGGGAACATCACGCTCTCAACCTGCATAAGGGCAAACACTGCAACGGTAACTGTAAATCCCCAGGCCAAGGCCGGAAAGAAACGCACAACCACAGGCCAAAGCTGTGGAAGGGCATTGCCATCATTACCCGCATCCGCATTGCGCTCCCAAACCGATATCGCCATGCAGTTAAGCGAACAGAGACCGCCGAACCATAAAACCTCAGGCGAATAGAGGGCATCAGGAATATCATTGGACCAGGCGTAACCAGTCAGCGTAGTCCCGATGGCAAATACCATACCGGAAAACACCTCCTTGGGCACCACCACCAACATTGGACCTTCCACCCAAAGTCGGTGGATAAAATACACGATAACAAAGAGAAACACCACTACCCCGCAATGCAGGAGAGTTTCGGGCAATACCATGAGGACCGTAATCACTGCCAGAATGAGACCAATTATAGTCAGTGGCAGCATGATCCAGAACCAGTCACGATAAAAACGGTGCCTTGCGCAAGCATTCTCCGGAGCCCCAAGGCGACGGGCATCAAGCAGCCGGTCAGCCGAGTAAATCACCCAGACAATGAGCCCAAGCACCAGGTAATTGCTGGCCGGGATATTCAGCTGAAATGCTTCCGCGAAAAAAAACTGCCATGCAACCGCCACCAACGGCGCATCAAGGCCAAGCACGTTAAGCCATAGCCAACAGGGTAACTGCGGTTTCCTTAAGGCTGACACATCCTCCACAGGGCTACTAAGCCCTGCTGGACGCGACTGTCCAGCAGGCACATCATTCAGGGGACACAAACGGCGGGATGGGACAATCCAGCGCATCGGCAATCGCCCGTAACAATTCCGCCTCCTGCGCGGCTATCATGCCATCGGCAACCACTGCCTTTCCACAGGCGTTCAGGATCACCTTTTTTACCGGCGCAATGGCATGCTCAACCCGGCTTAAAGCGGAATCAATATGCTGTAGGCCACAAACTGAAGCCTGTTTGAAGGGCAATTCCCTGCCAATGACAGGTTCAATTTCCGCTGCCCCCGCCGCAAATGCGGCTTTGACTGACGCCTGATCCTCACTGCTTAAGCCCGCAAGGCTGGAAATCAGTACTGAAATCTCATCCACCAGCACCGCAGCTGACTTGTAACGGTCCTCGGAGGCCTTATGTCGGTTGAAATGGATATCCAAGTGCCGGCGCACGATGCGCTGCAACATGAACTCAAACAGGTCCACCTGCCTGTCGCTCTCAATCAGGACATTCATCAAGAACAGAAAATGTTCATACTCTCCGGGATCCATCCGCCTTAAGCTTGGGATGGCCAGGTCAATCAAGGGAATCTTGAGAGAAGAATGCAATACCGCCAATTCATTTAGGCAATCAGTGCACGTCAGATGGGTGTCCAAATGAATCCCGGCCTTTTTCAGTTTCTCGAGTTCCACGATGCGCAGGGACTCCTCCCCTGACAACAACATCGCCAGCACAAGGGCTTTGGACCCACCCTCACTGCGGGCTGCAGCGAGCAAGTCCCCGGATATAAGGACATGCAACTGTCGGGCATGCCCGACATGCCCGCTGGTAATCTCCCCCACATGGTCGAGCACCCCGACCACGGGAGTTCTCTCAGCCAATTCACTGACCGCAGGATGTGTCCTCCCGGATGCATTTGCACCGGCAAGGGAAGCTATCCCGGGGGCAGCAGGTGAACTTGCCCCTCCCTGCAGGGGTATCACCACATCTGCCTCGGAATAGGTGCCGTTCCACTGCGGGTCAATGGCACGGATCCGCTCATCAATCGGGGGGTGGGTCGCGAAGGCATTGAACATGGCCGCCTTCATTCCATGAGAAAAGAACATGTGGCTTGCCTCCTCCGCCTTGTGGCTGCTTAATCTTGATCCCTCCGCAAAACCCCCAATCTTCTTAAGGGCACCCCCAATGCCCTGTGGGTTACGGGTGAACTGCACGGCAGAGGCATCAGCCAGATATTCCCGCTGCCGGGAAACGGCAGCCTTGATCAGGTTGGCCATGAAAACCCCCAGATACCCGATAATCAGCAGGGCGAGGCCAACAAGCAGAATCACCAACCGGGCCTTGCCATCATCTTTACTTCGGGAAGAGGAACGCGGCATTGCATACAACGCTGCCCTTCCGCACAGCGCGATCATGAGGATACCGAACAGAAGGCCAATGAGCCGCAGGTTAAGACGCATGTCCCCGTTGAGAATATGACTGAACTCATGGGCAATGACCCCCTGCAACTCATCCCGGGTCAGGCGCCTGACACAGCCCCGCGTGACACCGATCACCGCGTCACTGGTGGTGCGCCCGGCGGCAAAAGCATTGATGCCGTGCTCATCCTCGAGCATGTAGACCTCCGGAACGGCAACCCCGCAAGCAATTGACATTTCCTCCACCACGTTAAGCAAAACGCGCTCATGAATATCCGCACTGTCGGGGTTAATCCTGTGCCCTCCCAGCGAACGCGCAACAGCAGATCCCCCGGCGCCAAGGGACATGGTCTTAAACAGGCTGCCCAGAAGGATGAGTATCAGGGTGGCACCACCAACCTTGTAGATAATGGAGGTGTCCATCATGGGATAATAACCGGGCTCCAACTTCATCATCACCCACGAAGCCAGCACACCGACCAATCCGGCGATACCAAGCACGCCGATCACGAAAAACACCACCAAAAACTTGGAACTCTTCCTCGCAGCAACCTGACGATCAAAAAAATCCATTTTGGTCGGGAAATTGTCCTTCTCAGATTTAATACAGCGCCCTACACAACGTTAAAGTGCAGCTTACCGGAAATCAGTGACCCCGGACCCCCTAAAACTCCACCTTTACGGGTTTGGTGACCTCCTCACGCTCCGCGGCACCGATCTCAAACATCGACGCCTCAGAGAAATTAAACATGCCGGCAATAATGCTCGAGGGAAACATCTCCCGCTTGGTATTGTAGGTCATGACACTGTCGTTATAGTGCTGGCGGGCAAAGGCAATCTTGTTCTCCGTTGTCTTGAGCTCCTCCATGAGGGAACTGACATTCTGGTTGGCCTTCAGGTCGGGGTAGCCTTCAGAAAGGGCAAACAGCTTGCCGAGCGCACCACCCAGGCCCTCCTCCGCGGCCATTAACGCCCCCATGCTCTGGGGATCACCGGGATTGGCTGCGGCACCCTCACGGGCCGATGTGGCGGCACTGCGGGCCTGAATCACAGCTTCAAGCGTCTCGCGCTCGTGCCCCATGTAACCCTTGACGGTCTCAACCAGGTTCGGGATGAGGTCGTAACGGCGCTTGAGCTGCACGTCGATCTGGGCAAAGGCATTCTTAAACTTGTTCCTCAAGGTCACCAGGGAGTTGTATATCCCGATCACCCCGAGGAGGATAATGACGCCAACACCGATCGCGATCCACATGGTTAAGTCAGCAAGAATTGGTAAATACATGAGTGTTAATGATTTTTATCCCCGGAGGTTACTTCATACCTTGCAGGAAAACTGGCATAAACGCGAAAGAATTCGATTATAAAAAAACGCCTTTTTGTAGTTCCCCTTCCAAGAATACCGCAGCTATGTCCCCAGATCTCGTGAGCGAAGGGTTATCCTTTGATAAAACGCTCAAGGCGCACCACAGGGCCCTGCGTCGCACCGGGCCTGAAATCCTGCAGCTCAATGTAGGCAAGCTATGTAACCTTACCTGTAGCCACTGCCATGTGAACGCAGGTCCTGGGCGCAAGGAAATCATCACCGGCAAAACCGTCGATCGAATCCTCAAATGGTTTGAGACCACAGACATCCGCATCCTTGACCTGACCGGAGGCACCCCTGAAATGATCCCCGATTTCCGGAGATTGATCGAGACCGTGCGACAATTTGACTCCCCCCGCAGGGTGATTGACCGCCTCAATGCAACCATTATCGAGGAACCAGGTTACGAATGGGTTGCCGAATTTCTCGCGGAAAATGAAGTGGAGATTATCGCCTCCATGCCCTGTTACCAGCCTGACAACGTGGAAGCGCAACGCGGCGAGGGAGTCTTCGAGGCGAGTATTGCCGCCTTCCAAAAACTCAATGCACTGGGCTATGTTAGCAACCCGCGCCTCAGGCTCGATTTTGTCTACAACCCGAACGGTGCCTTCCTTCCCCCCGAGCAGGACAAGCTGGAGGAAGACTACCGGGATGCCATGAAGGAACACTTCAATATCTCCTTCAACAACCTTTACTGCATTGCCAACATGCCTATCGCTCGCTTTGCCAGCTACCTGAAGCGCGAGAACCGCCTGAATGATTACATGACACTGCTCAGCAATGCATTCAATCCCGCGACCATTGGCAGCCTGATGTGTCGAGACACCATCAATGTCAACTGGCGCGGTGAAGTGTTTGATTGCGACTTCAACCAGATGCTCAAGCTTCCCACAGAGGAAAACGGCAGATACATCAAGGCATGGGAAATTGATCCGGATACCTTCAGCAATATTCCCATCCGTACCGGCTCCCACTGCTTCGGTTGCACTGCAGGTGCCGGAAGCTCCTGCGGTGGATCCCTTGCCTAAAAGGGGACAAATTGAAACAGTGATGCCAAAAAGCGGCTTTCCCCCACGATGAGCTCATGTATCCTCATCCCATGCGCAACCGTAACTCCATTGATTGCTTTTTTCTTCATCGCATGATCTGGCTGAAAGCCCTCCTTTTAGCCCTTCTCCTGACCATCCTTATCTCACCCGGACTTTTTGCCAGGGAAGGCAAGACAAATTTCCTGCTCATCACCGTCGATGACATGAGCTGTGATTCCACGGGGATATTCGGTTGCCCGCTACCCGGCATCACCCCGAATATTGACCGACTTGCCGCTGAGGGGCTTCGCTTTGAACATGGGCACGTCACTGTCGCCATCTGCCAGCCATGCAGGGCGGTGTGGATGACCGGTCGATATCCCCACAATTCAGGCGCGCTTGGCTTTGACCGGATTAACCCGGGTGTTCCCACCCTTCCTGAAGCCCTTAAGCGAGCCGGTTACCACACCGGGCTGATGGCCAAGCACGGTCATGTCGTGCCTTCACGCGCAGCGGCATTCAACGAGATTGTGGCCGCCAAGGAACTCAAGAACGGCCGTTCCCCGGAGCTCTTCGGTAAACGTGCCGCCGCCTTTTTCGCTGCCGCCAAAAAAGCCGGTAAGCCCTTCTTCCTGATGGCCAACTCCCAGGATCCCCACCGCCCCTTCGCCGGCAGCAGCCAAGAGAGTGCCGCAAGAAAACGTGACAAGAAAAAGAAGAGCCATCAATACGGCGGCGGTTTTCCCGAGACAAAGGTGGCCTTTGACCCGGCAAAAATTCCCCTGCCCGGGTTCCTTCCCGATTTACCCGACATTCGCCAGGAACTCAGTGAGTATTTTACCTCGGTGAAACGTGCGGATGCCATCACCGGTGCGGTATTAAAGGCACTGGATGATGCCGGTATGCGCGACAACACACTGGTAATGTTCCTCTCTGATCACGGGATGCCCCTCCCCTACGCAAAGACCAACTGCTGGCACCACAGTACTCGCACGCCATGGATCGTTCGCTGGCCCGGCACGGTAAAGAACGGCAGTCACGACCAAGAACACGTTATCGGCGGGGTCGATCTGGCACCCACTGTTCTCGATGCCCTTGGGTTACCGACCCTTGACGGTGCAGACGGGCGCTCATTTTTGCCTTTGCTGAAAGGTGAAAAACAGGACGGGCGCGACATCGCCTTTGCTCATATTAATACCATCGCCAGCAAGCGTGCCTATACAATGCGAGCGGCGATCACGCGCGATTTCCGCTATATCTGGAACGGCTGGCATGACGGTCGTACCAGCTTCCGCAACGAGTCGCTTAGCGGTCTCACCTGGAAAGCCATGACAAGTGCTGCTAACGCCAATACGGCAATTGCTGCCAGAGTGGAATTCTACTCAAAACGTGTTCCTGAAGAACTCTATCAAACCACGAGAGATCCTGATGCCCTGCAAAACCTCATCACGGAACCCTCACAGAAAAAGAGAATCGCCGGGCTCAAGGAACAACTGCGCGACCACATGCAGAAAACCGGGGATCCGCAGCTGGAAAAATTCATCAGGTAACCCTGAAACATCTCAACCTGCGTTAACGTATACAGAGCATGGCTCTTTTACGCACACTCTGTATCATTTTCCTGCTAGCAGGACACAGCCTGGCACAAGGCTCCGGGGACAAGCCACAAAGGCTCATTAATGCTACTCGTACCAAAATCGGTGTCACTCTTGTCTACGATCCCTCCTATCAGGCCATCAAATATCCCATGGGGGATGTTGCCCCGGATCGCGGTGTATGCTCTGACGTCGTGATCAGAGCCTTTCGCAAGGGACTCGGGATGGACTTGCAAGAGCTCGTGCACTTGGACATGCGAAACAACTTTTCCAAATATCCGAATAATTGGGGTCTGAAAAAAACCGATCGAAATATCGACCACCGCAGAGTTCCAAACCTTAAAACCTATTTCACCCGCAAAGGGTGGAAAGTTCCCGTCACCAAAAACAAGGACGATTACAAACCCGGAGATCTGGTCATCTGCAGGGTTGCGGGACGCCTTCCACACATCATGATCGTCAGTGACAAGAAGTCGCCAAAAGGTGTTCCGCTTGTCATTCACAACATCGGCCGAGGCACTCGCGAGGAAGACACGCTGTTCACGTATCCCATCTACGGTCACTTCCGCATCAGGTAAACAAGCCCGGGAGCACCTCTCTTCCCCCCGCATTAACCGCCCAACCGCCTGTTAATACCGCCGGATTGCCCATTTCTGCAGCCGACCTTGCTTCATGGCATGAATCGTGAAACGATGCGTGCCATGAAATCTTGTAATCTTTTTCTGACACTGCTCCTGTCGATGACCGCCGGCATCCGGGCAGCAAGCCCTGAACAGACAGCCCTTGCCATCATTGAGCAATCAGGCGTCCGGGGCGGCTTCATTGCGCACTTGGGATGTGGTGACGGCAAGTTGACGGCTGCCCTCAGAATCAGCGACAGCTATCAGGTCCAGGGCATTGACCGGGATCGTGCAAAGGTAAATTCAGCACGCAGCCATATTGACTCTCGGGACATCTACGGAAGCGTTTCAGCCGACTACTTGGATGGCCAGTCCCTCCCTTACTCCGATAACATGGTCAACCTGCTTGTCTGTGAGGACCCAAATACGCTGGCCATAAGCGCCAGCGAAATTCAAAGGGTATTGGTGCCCAACGGAATCGCCTTGATCAAGCAAGGCAAAGGGTGGAAAAAGACTCAAAAACCACGCCCTGACAATATCGACGAATGGACACACTTCCTGCACAGCGCCACCGGCAATGCAGTGGCCAAGGATGATGTCGTCGGTCCCCCCAGGCACCTGCAATGGATCGGCAATCCTCGCTGGTCACGGCATCACGACCGCATGGCCAGCACCAGCGCCATGGTCTCGGCAAATGGCCGAATTTTCTACATCATGGACGAGGGTTCCCGCATATCGATCCAGTTGCCTGCAAAATGGCAATTGATCGCCCGCGACGCATTCAACGGCACTGTGCTCTGGAAACGCAGTATCCCGAACTGGCAAAGTCACCTTTGGCCATTGAAAAGCGGCCCGACAAACCTGGCACGCCGCCTGGTGGCAGAGGGTGACATGGTGTTTGTCACACTCGGCTTCAATGCTCCCGCAGTGGCGCTTGATGCCGCCACCGGGAAAACCCTGAAAACCTTTGCCGGGAGTGAAGGTACCGAGGAAGTCATCCACACCGAAGGAGTCGTTTATCTCCTGGTCAACAAAGGCGAGATGGAAACCGCCAGGTTCGCACCGAAATTAAACGTTGGTGACCAGGCGCGTGTCGACAAGGAGTTCCACTGGAATAAACAGCCACGCAAAATAATGGCCTTCGACACCAAAACCGGTGAACGGCTTTGGCAGCGGGAAACCAAGGTCGCGCCACTGACTCTCTCAGGTGATGACCGCAGCATCTATTATTTTGACGGGGAGAAAGTTGTCGGACTCGGTCAGACCAGCGGCAACATCCTCTGGGAATCCAAGCCGCTGGGAATGAAATCATACGTTGCCCAGAACTTCGGGCCTAAGCTCGTCGCCTACGGCGATGTCGTCATGTTCGCAGGTGGCGATCGCCTGGTGAGCGCGCTTGACCGTAAAACCGGACGGGAAATATGGTCAGAAGCACATGCCCG
This sequence comes from Verrucomicrobiaceae bacterium, assembly GCA_024229495.1. Classification (GTDB taxonomy): domain Bacteria; phylum Verrucomicrobiota; class Verrucomicrobiia; order Verrucomicrobiales; family DEV007; genus CACIUL01. The sequence goes on from JAAESJ010000072.1 coordinate 12,850, forward strand.
TGGTGGCTATAAATCACCGGAAGACCTACTTGTCTCAGGAGGATTGCTATGGTCGGCGCCAACCACCAGTGGCAGGGATTCAGGGGTTTTCACTGGTCGCGACCCGCTGACCGGCGAGGTGAAGAACCAGTTCGCCCCGGAAGTTGACACCTATTGGTTCCATCACCGCTGCTACATTGCCAAGGCTACCGACAAGTTCCTATTGCCGTCGCGCACCGGCATTGAGTTCGTCAACCCCACGGAGAAAAACTGGGAAATCCATCACTGGGTTCGTGGCGGATGCCTTTACGGCAGCATGCCCTGCAATGGCCTGCTCTACTCTCCACCCCACAATTGCGCGTGCTACCCGGAAGCCAAGATGTACGGACTCAATGCGCTGGCGCCAGCATCAATCACCCGCAACCTTCCAGCCAGGATCTCACCCGAGGGACGCCTGGAAAAAGGACCCGCCTACAACACGGAAATCCGCGCGAAAACCCTTGCCGGCGACTGGCCGACCTACCGTGGTAACAATGCCCGCAGCGGTAAAAGCAATGCCATTCTTTCCCCACAGATCGAGCCTTCCTGGACGATGAAACTCGGTGGTCGCCTCAGCGCCTTAAGCGTCGCCGGGGGAAAGGTGTATGTCGCCCGTATTGATGCCCATACCCTGCACGCCCTTGACCAAGAAAGCGGCAAGCTCGTCTGGAAATACACCACGGGTGGTCGTATCGACTCGCCACCAACCATTGCTGATGGTCGTGCAGTCTTTGGTTCTGCCGACGGGTGGGTCTACTGCCTGCGTGCTGATGACGGGGCGTTGATCTGGCGCTTCCGGGCAGCACCGCGCGACAGACGACTGATGGCAATGGAACAACTCGAATCCGTGTGGCCGGTACACGGCACGATCCTTGTGGAGGAGGGTATCGCCTATTTTGTCGCCGGTCGTTCCTACTTTCTGGACGGCGGGTTGCGTTTCTTTAAGCTCGATGTCAAGTCAGGCAAGAAACTCGCCGAGGTTGTGCTCAATGACCGCAACCCGGAAACCGGAAAAAATTTACAGGAGCAACTGCAAACCCTGCAAATGCCGGTAGGACTTCCCGACATCCTCTCGGTGAAGGATGATCACCTGTATATGCGCTCCCAACAGTTTGACCGAAACGGCAAACGGATTTTCCTAGGGCCTCACTCCGGCGATGCCGCCAAGCAGGGCTCGGTTCAACGCGGTGCCGAGGCCCACCTGTTCTCCCCTACCGGTTTTCTCGACGGGTCTTGGTTCCACCGCAGCTACTGGGTCTATGGTCGCAGTTTCGCAGGTGGACATAACGGTTACCACCAGGCTGGGAAATTCGCACCCTCAGGAAGAATCCTCGTATTCGACAACGACAACGTCTTTGGATTCGGCCGCAAACCTGAATATTACCGCTGGACGACCACCCTTGAGCATCAGCTTTTCTGCGCACCTAAAGAGGCCCCTGAACTGCCAACCGTGGCGGCATCACGAGGTATCGGAACCACCGCCATCGACTTCAAGATCACTGCGAGCCTCAACCCGACGCAAAGTGCACTGACCATCGAGGCGTGGATCAACCCGAACAAGCCGAATGGAACCATCGTCGCGCACGGCGGACCGCAGAACGGTTATGCAATCTACCTGAACAAGGGCAAAGCGCACTTTGCAGTACGTGCCGACAATGAGCTAACCCAAGCGGTATCTCCAATGCGTACACCTCCAAAGAAGTGGACACATATTGCCGCCACCCTCAGCAAGAAAGGCGAAATGAACCTTTACCTGAACGGTTCTCAGGTTGCCTCCGCGACCTCAAAATCCCTTATTACCGCCAACCCCATACAGGGACTCCAAGTGGGAGCTGATGCACTGAGCTCAGTCGCGCAATACACAGCCCCTTTCGGATTTTCCGGCTCAATTGACGAGGTGGATATCTTCCACCGCGCACTTACCGAAGAGGAAATTAAAAGCCGCTTCACCAATCCCGGAGCAGCTCCTGCCGACCGTAGCGAAATGGTCCTGTCCTGCTCCTTTGACCGGGGGCACGGGCGTGATTTCTCCGGCAACAACAACCATGGCACAGTGGCAGGTGCCCAACCCACTCAGGGTAAAGCCGGCAATGCCATGCGCTTTACCGGAAAGCCCGTAAAAAACAAGGGAATCGGCGGTTACCACGTGGTCCACAAGTGGACAAAGCAAACGCCACTCTTCGTGCGTTCCATGCTGCTTAGTGGCGATGCCCTGTTCATTGCCGGCCCCCCAGATATCATGGATGAGGAGGAAACCTTCAAGCGCCTGACCGAAAGGGATCCCGAAGTGCATAAGCTACTAGCCTCACAGGACGCGGCACTGGAAGGCAAGCAGGGAGGTATCCTGCGGGTGGTAAACAAGAAAGACGGCGCCCAACTGGCCGAATACAAGATTGGTGCCCTACCTGTGTGGGACAGCCTTGCTGCTACCGTGGACAGCCTCTACTGGACTACCGAGACCGGAGAAGTCGTCAGCTACTCTGCGTCCAGCCCCTGAAGCCCGCCGGGGGATAGGCATCGCCTGATCACTATTGGCGAACAAACTCAATTGCCCTCAGGATGATCTTCTCCTTTCCCCGGGTTGATTCAAAGTGAGGGCTGATAGCCAGCACCTTGCCTTTACCGAAATCCGAGGCAACGACAGCCGGTGCACCGATCATGGTTCCTTTCTGCGCCTCGTAAATGCCGTTCTCAGTGCGGAAAAAGGCAAGTGACCTGTAAGCCGGCGCCGATAGTGAATTCCCCGGAGAAAGAATCGGGCCATTATGGTAGAGAACGGAGTTGATCCCTTCCAGTCCAAGGACTTTCACCCCCTCACCTGAGACCTCTACATCGACCTGAGTTGGCTTGCCACGATACCACATCGATTTGCGTCCCTTCCCTTCCACCTCAACCATCTTGTTGAAAACGGAGGCATTCATCAGGTGCAAAGACCATTTGTAATGGGATGAACACAGGAAAGCTCCCGCACAAATACCAACCACTCCCCCTCCCCCGCGTACGAAATGCCTCACATTATCCCTTCCCTTATCCCCTATCGCCTCACCCTGTTTACTGCCTGATCCGCCGGGGAACACAATGACCTCAAATTGCTGAAGGACTTCCCCCTTCATGTCCTCCGGACCAACATGGCTGACAAAAAGGTTACTGTGCCCATCCATCACCTTTAACACCTTCCCTTCATTCGCACCCGCAGCATCGAAAAGCGCAACGCGAGTCAACCCTGACCTGACCTCCGGAGACAGGATCGCAGTGCAATCCCTGTCAATCATTCCGAGGCGCTGGAATGCGGTGGAAATCATCCTGCGATGCTGCCGGGTTCGCAATGACAACGGTTGATCCTTGAAAGTTGTTTCAAGGATAAAACTTTTCGCGCCGAGAAGTTTGCCGCAAGCACTCGCCAAACTGCCTTTAACCGGGCCGGATTTAGCCAGCAAGGAAAATTGCCTCCGTGGCTCAATCTCATTGTTGACCGCTCCGAGCATAACACGGGCAAAAGCAGCCCCGGAGGGAAAGGTGATTATGCTGGAACCAACGGATTTCGGGTTGATGCGATGAACATCGAAGCCCTCGTGGAGATCAAACACCCAATCAGGACGCCGCTTGCTGACAAAATCCCAGACTGCCTGACAAAGCGGAGTAATCGGTTCCGTTGCCTTTTCCCGTGGAAAATTACGGTTCAGGTCCCTCTTTTCCCTGTCGTTGCGATATTCAGGTGCCCAGCGAAGGTTCGCGGCAAGGCCAAGGCGGTTAACCTGAGGCAAGACGAGAAGCTTACCACGGACAATCGGCCAGTGCCTGATCTGTTCAGCCGCGCGGAATCCTGCCGGTTCATTGCCATGCATCCCGCCGACAACAAGAGCAGTGGGCCCGGGTTTGCCGCTATCGATAACCCACCAGGGGGTTTCCCATGCCGTTCCACTTCCAAGCCGTCCGCCGCTGATTTCAGTATCCGCTGATGCAGTCCCGCCCAATGCAGCCACCACCACAACAACAAACAGGATACACTTTACCCCTTCCTCTAGGCATGCCGAAAACGCTCTCTTACGGGAACATCCCGAGTCAGGATTTCGTTGCATAAAACATTTTACCATATTGTTATCCAACCGGCTTTGTTAAGGGCCTCGGACTCCCGTCACTGATCGAAAACAATCTCCCCCAGCAGATCGATAATGGGCGACTTATGGAGCAATCCCAACGCTTCAAAAAATTTATCTCATGCGCTCAATGATCGCATTGAAGGTTTCACTGGGACGCATGGCGGCATTGGCTAATTCATCCGTGGGGCGATAGTAACCTCCAATATCCATCGACTGGCACTGCACACTGTTGAGTTCATCAACAATCCTCTCCTCATTCGCGCCCAGTTCCTCGGAAATGGAAGTAAACTCTTCCTTCAGTCCGGGATCATCATCCTGCTCGGCAAGTGCCTGCGCCCAGAAGAGGGCAAGATAAAAATGGCTGCCGCGGTTATCCAATTCACCTGCCTTGCGGGAAGGGGATTTATTGTTGAGCAATAACCTGGTTGTTGCCTCATCAAGTGTTCTCGATAACAAACCGGCACTATCATGATCATAATGCTGGGCCAGATGCTCGAGAGAAACAGCCAAGGCCAGGAACTCTCCGAGCGAATCCCATCGCAGATGATTCTCACTCTCGAATTGTTGCACATGCTTGGGGGCTGAACCGCCAGCACCCGTCTCAAACAGGCCACCGCCATCCATCAGCGGAACAATCGAGAGCATTTTTGCACTGGTTCCAACCTCCAGGATCGGAAACAGGTCCGTTAGATAGTCACGCAGGACATTACCGGTCACTGAGATCGTATCCTCTCCATTCTTCATTCTCTCAAGGGAAAACCTGGTTGCCTCTGCAGGTGCCATAATGCGAATATCCAGCCCTTCTGTGTCATGCTCGGGAAGGTACCGCTCAATCTTCCTTATCAACTGCGCATCGTGCGCCCGGTCCTCATCGAGCCAGAAAACAGCAGGATCTCCAGTCGCCCGGGCACGACCTACCGCAAGCTTTATCCAGTCTCGGACCGGCGCGTCCTTAACCTGGCACATGCGCCAGATATCACCTTCTTCCACCTCGTGTTCAAGAAGTACGGAGCCGGCTGAATCCACAACACGGATCCTGCCTTTCCCGGGGCTTTCGAAAGTCTTGTCATGAGAGCCGTATTCCTCGGCTTTCTGTGCCATAAGACCGACATTCGGGACACTTCCCATGGTGGTCGGGTCAAATGCCCCGTGCTCCTTGCAGAAATGAATCGTGGTGCGGTAAACCTCGGAATAACTACTGTCCGGAATTACCGCCAAGGCGTCCTGCGGATTTCCATCGGCATTCCACATCTGCCCGGAAGTGCGAATCATTGCAGGCATCGACGCATCAATGATCACGTCACTTGGAACATGCAGGTTGGTAATCCCTTTGTCGGAATTAACCATGGCAAGGGCAGGACCATTCTCCAGGCATTCCTTCAAGGCATCGCGAATTGCGGCCTTCTCCTCTTCCGGAAGTTCCTCCGTTTTTGCCAGCAGGTCCCCTAAGCCGTTATTAAAGTCGACATTCAATTCCTCAAGTGTAGGCCCATGCCGGGCAATCAACTCACGCAGGAAGACCCTCACGCAGTGTCCAAAGATAATCGGGTCGGACACCTTCATCATAGTTGCCTTCATGTGCAGGGAGAACAGCACGCCCTCCTCCTTTGCCCGCCTTACTTGTTCACCAAGGAAGGCAACAAGTGCCTTCCTGCGCATAACCGTGGCATCGATAACCTCACCAGCAAGCAACGGCGCACTATTCTTTAGCGGTGTCACGCCACCTTCCTGGTCGACGAACTCAATCTTGCACGTGTCCTCCTGCTCAAGGGTAATTGATGCTTCATTGGCACGAAAATCTCCATCTGACATCGATATCACGTCCGTCTTGGAATCCTTTGACCACACTCCCATCGGATGCGGGTTGCTCCTGGCATATTCCTTAACCGCCTTAGGGGCACGGCGATCTGAATTGCCCTCGCGCAATACCGGGTTAACCGCGCTCCCCTTGACCTTGTCATATCGTTCCTTGATGGCACGCTCCTCATCGGTTTGCGCCTCACCGGGATAATCAGGCAAATCATAGGATCTCGCCTGCAATTCCGAAATTGCAGCCTGCATTTGCGGTATTGATGCACTGATATTGGGCAGCTTTATGATGTTGGCCTCCTCCGTCTTGGCCAGTTGACCGAGTTCGGAAAGCGCATCATCGATGAGTTGCTCACTACCCAATCTGTCCGGAAAACTGGCAATAATCCTGCCGGCAAGGGAAATATCACGCGTCTCAACATTAATGCCCGAGGACTTGGTGAAGGCCTCGATAATCGGTAGCAGGGACCGGGTTGCCAGCGCAGGGGCCTCATCGGTTACGGTATAGATAATAGTAGGACTCTTGGGCATAATGAATAATTTGTAGTTGCTGCGGACCTTCCCGTTGCCGGGTAACAAGGGAATCCGGGAGAAGGGATTTAAGCGAGAAGCGGCACAAGGTCAAAAGACAATCGATTGTCTCGCTGGCCGTGAACTTATCCTGCTGGTAGATTTTAGCCGGTCTGATGGATGTGAACGTCCTGCTGCGGATAAGGAATACTGATACCTTCCCGGTCAAATTCCACCTTTACCTCCCTGATGACATCCCAATGGACCTGCCAGTAATCATCGGTCTGCACCCAGGGCCGGCAAATGAAGTTGACTGAGGAGTCGGCAAGCTCATGGAGCTTAATTAGCGGCTCAGGCTCATCAAGCACCATCTTGTGCCGGGAAACGATACGCTCAAGGATCGCCTTGGCCTTGTCAGCATCATCCTCATAGCCAATCCCGAAGATCATATCAATCCGGCGGGTGTCGCTGGCAGAGGCATTGGTAATCACCTGCCCCCAGACATTCCGGTTGGGCACCAACACGACTTTATTGTCAAAGGTGCGAATCGTAGTACTCACCAGGCTGACGCTGTCAATCTTTCCGCTAACCCCGCCGACCTCAACGACATTGCCAACGTCAAACGGCCTGTAGATCAGCAACATGACCCCGGAGGCAAAATTCCCAAGAGTATCCTGCAGGGCAAAGCCGATAATGAAGGAGGCTCCACCAATCACTGCAAGCAGTCCCCCGACATTCACGCCAACTGTTCCCAGCGCAACAAGAAGGCCAACACACATTACCGCCCGGAATGAGATCTTGACCACGAACTGCTCAAGCAACTCGGAGAACCGGTCACTTAGCTGTGCCGCACGGCTCACCACCCGGCGCACGAAGCGGGCAATGATCCAGAAAACAAAAAGGATCAACAAACACTTGAGCGCCTGTAACCCCCACTTTACTCCTCCTTCTTTGGCCAGGAGCCAACCGGTCCAGGCATCCCAGGTTGCTCCCGCATCGGTAACGTCAACCTGCGCCCCGCCCACCGCCTTGGCGTAGGCCAGAAAATCGGTAACATCTCCGCCCTTGGCTGTCAGTTCCGCAAGAACCAACTTAAACCGCGTGATCACTGCCGCCTTTTCCTCCCGCAGTTGTATGAGTTTTTCTGCTGATCCGGCTGCGGAAGTGATCGTTAATTCTGAGACCTGCATCACTTTACCCTTCACGATATCAAGCCAGGCTATCGCCTCGTCCTCCAGTTCATCCTTGGTCAGTGGCAGCAGCAAGAGTTTCAAGTGCTTTTCCGGAATATCCTCTGTTTGTCTCTGCGCTGTGGCCCCGGCAGGCAACTCACCATTATCCTTGCCGGGCGCTTCAACCACCGCCTGATTCCCCCAGGCGGAAAACGGACCTGACACCACACAGGAAAAAGCTATTACGAGCAGGAGTAATCTATTGTTCATTATCTGGTTAGGTTCTGTGAATCGACTGGATAGCACCAACACTATGGTCCTGTAAGGCCCCGGGTCAAAACAAGCAATACAATCCCTCATCAACGCCGACAACCCATTACTTCCTGCCCGACTATTAACGGTGATGGTAACGACAAAAACAGTAATTAATCAAGGCAACCCTGCAGGCATGCATCGTGCGCAAAGCTATTGCCTGCACGGCCTTAATTCAGCCCGGATAGCGAAAATGTGCTATATTAAGCATATGAATATCCATGCGCTTGCCCGCTGCACATGTGCCATTCTCCTAACAACAGGAACCACCTACGCCGTCACTCTTTTCCAAGTTGACGATTTTAGTATTGGAACAGCCGGTTGGGTGGAGGGCAACCCCTCACCCAATCCCCCAATTGCCACCGGTATCGGCACCGACGGCTCAGCATTTCTTCGCAATGACTCATCAGGAGGAGGTGGACCGGGAAGCAGGATGGCCATGTTCAACGACCTTCAGTGGACAGGTGACTACATTGAGTCCGGCATCAGTGCAATCCAGCTAGAAGCAGGAACATTCGGCCCGGACACCATAAACCTTCGCCTTGCCTTTAACGGTGCAGGGGGTTGGTTCACCACAGATGCCGTGCAAATCATTAACAATGATCCCGCTGACCCTCAATGGCAGACGCTGATTTTCAGCGTCATGCCCGGCGACCTTACCCATGTCTCGCAGGGAAACGGCTCTTATGCCGAAACAATGGGCAACGTCACGCGCATGGAAATTTATTCCGGAGGAAACTCGCTGAGCGCAGGTAGTCTGATCCGGGGCGAAGCGATAAATTCCTCCCTCCTGCTGGACCAGATACGGGCAATCCCGGAGCCTTCATCCTTTGCCCTTTTAATGATTACCGCCTTTGCCACTCTGGCACGGCGCAAGCGGACCCGCTGAGCCACTTCATTGCCGGGTGATCCCCAAGGCAAAAGGGTCATCGGGATCCAGCAATATTTCAGATTCCCCGTTGACCCAGGCCCTGCCGGTTACATAAGGAATAACCCGGTTGCCTTCAAGCGGCTCAACCCGGCCATCGAAAACCGTCCCCAGGATACTGCTTTGCCGCCAGGTGGCACCTGCCTCCAGCTTTCCTGAAGCATACAGACAGGCCAGCTTTGCACTGGTGCCGGTGCCGCACGGGGAACGGTCATACTCCCCGCCTGGGCACATCACAAAATTACGTGAATCACTGCTCTTGTCGGGCGGTCGGCCGAAAACCTCAACATGATCAATCCTGCTGCCGTCCTCACCGGTGATTCCCGACACCTCCAGTGCATTCATGACGGCAAGGGTGAACTCGGACAGCCCGGCTATATTTTCCGGCGATAATTCCGGCCCGAATCCCTCAACAAGGAAGAACCAGTTCCCTCCCCATGCGATGTCTCCAAGCACCTCGCCCCAACCGGGAACTTCCACTGCAACAGCAGGCCGGTACCTATAACTAGGGACATTGGCAACAGTGACCGAGCCGTCAGGATTCAACGTCGCCGTCACGACACCAACCGGGGTCTCAATACAATGCTCCCCAAAGGTGATCCTGCCGGTAAATTCCAGAGTCTTGACCAAGCCGATCGTCCCATGCAGGCAACTGTTTAGCAGCCCGGAATTATTGAAGAATATCACCCCGCTTATACACTCCTGCCGTTCAGAATCACAAAGCAAAGCCCCCACCATCGCCTCAAACCCCCGTGGTTCACCAAGCAATGCCGGACGCAGGAAATCAGCATGATCAAGAAAGCCAGGAAGGCGTTGCTTGATGCTCCCACCGCCAATATCCGGGGCACCGCCGATAACCACACGGGTTGGCTCACCCCCGGTATGGGAATCGATGACACTGATGCGGCGCGAATTACGGGACATTCATGGAAGCCTAGCTCAAAACCGGGCAGGTGCCAGTTTAGCGATATCCATAACCGGTGAATCCCCGCTCAAGAGCTGCGCCACCAGATGGCCGGTTACCGGGGCAAGGCTCAAACCCATCATGGAATGACCTGTTGCGATAAGGACATTGCCGGCTCCCGGACCTGCCGGCCCGATGTATGGCAATCCGTCCGGTGCGCACGGGCGCAAGCCCGCCCAGCGCTCCACTCCATCAAAATGCTCCTCTTTAAAACCCGGAAAACATCGCGACACCGACTTGCAGATACCCTTGATACGCCTCTCGTTAATCGAGAGGTTTCTGCCGCCGATCTCCATTGTCCCGGCAAACCGAAGGGCATCCCCAATAGGTGTAACAGCCACACGCGCCTCCGCCAGGATAGAGCATATCCGAGGCAATTGTACCGGTTCATCCAGCGTCATGGAGTAACCTTTCCCTGCCGCCATCGGCAGGCTCAATCCCAACTCCCGGGCCAAAACCGGCGACCAGGCACCACCAGCTATGACGACCTGCCCGGCTCCAATCTCCTCGCTGCTGGCAGGACCTGTCGATACCCGCACGGCCACCACCCTTCCTGATTCCCTGATGAACCCTTCAACCTCGGATTCATAACGAAATTCCCCGCCCATGGCTATGATCCTGTCACGCAAACCGGATGAGAATGCCGCAGGATCCATGTGGCAATCGTCTTTAAACCAGACTCCTCCCTCAACGGCCATCTCAATACCAGGATCAATCTCGGTGAGCCTGCATGCATCACAAACTTCCACATCCAGTCCCAGTTTCCTGGCGGTCTCTGCATGCCGCGCCTCACCTTCAAGCGTCTGTTGTTTTTCACAAAGCATCAACAACCCTCGTTTCACGAGCCCATAATCAAACTCGTCGGACAACTCCACAAACAACTCGCGACTCTTCAGGTTAAGCTCACTGAGTAAGCCCAGGCAGGTATCAACGTGGGACCTGCGGGCATGCCGCCAGAATAAATATGCCCAGCGAACAAGGGCGGGACGAAAACTGAAAGCAAATGGACTCTCGGGGTTAAGCATCCAGCGCAAGCCAAGTGCAATCATCCCCGGTGCCGCCAGGGGAACAAAATGGCTCGGCACCACCATCCCCGCGTTTTTTGCCGAGCAATTATCACCTCCTGCAGCCTCACGCTCAAGTAACACCACCTGCTTACCGGAACGCAGTGCGTAATAGGCAATACAGAGGCCAATGACACCACCACCAATCACGACAACGCGATCGCCGGAAGCATTAATGTTCAAGGTATCATTCCCCATAAAGATATATTCTCAGAAAACCCATACATCCCAACGTGAATACGCAAGGCCTGCAACCAAAGAGTTTGACTCTTCTATTACTGGCCGCCAGCGGTAAACAGGCGTAATTAAGCCCTTCAAAGCCCTGATTCAAGCAACTAGAATACCCGGATATAATGTTGCCAAACGTCTCAAATTGCTCAAGGAAGCCAACACACAAGCAATAAGAAACCCGCCAAAAAAATCCAAATGAAAGTCCTGCTGCACATTATCCTTCTTGCCACGCTTATAAGCTCAGTCGCAAAGGCCAAGGATAAGCCCAATATCCTTTTTATTGCCATCGATGACCAGAATGACTGGATCGGGTGCCTGGGAGGCCACCCTCAAATCAAAACACCACATATCGACAAGCTGGCAGAGCGGGGCACGGTGTTCCTGAATGCCCACTGCCAGTCACCGCTGTGCAACCCTTCACGTACCAGCCTGATGACCGGGCTAAGGCCAACCACCACCGGCATCTATGGCCTTGCCCCCTGGTTTCGTGATGTCCCCGGGTTAAAGGATATTGTAACCCTTCCCCAATACCTTAAATCACACGGCTATAAAACCCTTACAGCCGGAAAAATTTACCATGGGAGATATGGCAGAAACCGAACCAAAGAACGGGAGTTCGATGTCATTGGCCCGGGGGCCACGGGTGCACCCTTCCCAAAGGAGCGACTGGTAAAGGACACGCCTCAACCGCACAAGCTGGTTGACTGGGGAACCTTCCCCCACAATGACGAGGACAAAGGGGATTACAAGATCGCCAGCTGGGCGGTTGAACAACTCGACGCCAAGCCCAAAGACCCGTTCTTCCTGTCAGTGGGTTTTTTCCTGCCGCACGTACCCTGCTTCGCAACCCAGAAATGGTTTGATCTCTATCCGGAGGAAACCCTCAAGCTTCCTCAGATCAAGCGTGATGACCGCAAGGACACACCCCGATTTTCCTGGTATCTGCACTGGAGCCTGCCCGAGGTGCGCCTGAAATTCCTTGAGCAAAACAATGAATGGAAAAACCTTACCCGTTCCTACCTTGCCTGCACCAGCTTTGTCGATGCACAGGTCGGCCGTGTGCTTGAAGCACTTAAACGCAACGGGTTTGCCGACAATACCATCGTCGTCCTGTGGTCGGACCACGGATGGCACATCGGTGAAAAGGAAATCACGGGTAAAAACACCCTGTGGGATGACGGCACTCGCGTGCCCCTGATCTTCGCTGGCCCCGGGGTCGGTGTTGGGCGTTGCAGTCAACCTGCCGAGTTACTCGACATCTACCCTTCCCTCAACGAACTCTGTGGGCTCCCGGTCAAGAAGGGGCTCGAAGGGATCAGCCTGATTCCGCAACTCCAAGATTCAAAAGCCAAGCGCAAGCGCCCGGCAATCACCTGCCATAACCACGACAACAACGGGGTGCGTTCCGAAAAATGGCGCTACATCCGCTATGCTGACGGCAGTGAGGAACTCTACAATATGGAAGAAGATCCCAATGAGTGGAACAACCTGGCAAGCAGTGCCGAATACCAATCCGTAATTACCGAACACCGTAAGTGGATTCCAAAAAATAACCGGAAACCCGCCCCTGGAAGCCGTGCCCGCATCCTGACCTACGACAAGGAGACAGGAGCAGTTACCTGGGAAAGAAAGCCGGTGAAAGCCACCGACCCGATTCCGGAAATCTAGGAACTCTCCTTTCCATAAAGCGGTCTTTAAAAGTAACCCTTAATCTTTTCCCCCAGCATATTGATCTCCCTGCCTCCTTTGCGACTCTCCCGCCTTTTCTGACCGGGAAATCAGGCAGATCCGCACCCTTATCTGTTCTGGCGCATCGGTAATCGTCATGCCTTGCAAAAGGAGGACTGGAAAATCCTTCGCCGGCGCAACAAGCAGTGGAGCCTCTTCAACTTGAAGAATGACATCGGAGAAACAAGGGATCTCGCCGACACCCTGCCCGCACAGGCAGGGGAACTCATCAGGCTTTGGGAAACCGGGAACTCGGGGATGATTGATCCCGTCTGGGTTCCAGGACGGAAAAAATAAATGCTTCCTGTTAAGGCCATCGGGTTTATTGTTTACAGTAACATCTTCTCATCCCGCATTTCCGGGTTAAGTTGTTCTAATCCCCTTACAATCCCCTTAATCCCCCTTTTGCCATGTCCTCATTGCCGCGGCATTTCCCGCTTTACTCATTCTGTTTCCTGTTGATCACGCAACCGGCGATACATGCCACTCCACTGATCACGGAGTTTATGAGCGCCAACGACTCGGTCATTTACGATGAGGATTCCGAATCCTCCGACTGGATCGAGATTCACAACCCGGAATCCAGTGCCGTGGATCTCAACGGTTATTACCTAACCGACGATCCCGGGGAACCCGACAAGTGGCAATTTCCCGAAGTCACATTGCCAGCCGGCGGATACTTGATTGTCTTCGCCTCGAATAAAGATCGCAACGTCGGGGAACTGCATACCAATTTCCGCCTGACCACTGATGCCGAAGGCTACCTTGCGCTGACTGACCCCGACGGCCAAACCTTTGTCTCAGGATTTACCGATTATCCCGAACAATTCGATGACATTTCCTATGGCTCAGCCCAGACCGGCGGCAACACCACCAGCGTATTGGTGCGCGAAGGAGACGCCTGCAAACTGCTAGTTCCCACTGCCGATATCGGAACATCGTGGAAAAACACTGCATTTGATGACAGCACCTGGGAGGATGCCACGACGGGCATCGGCTACGAACGCTCAAGCGGTTACCAGAACCTTATTGGTGCCGGAGGGGACGTTGAAGCTGAGACCTACGACATTAATTCCACCGCTTATGTGCGCATCCCTTTCAGCTTGGATTCACTGGATGGAATATCCGGGCTCAAATTCCGCATGAAATACGATGACGGGTTCATTGCCTACCTCAACGGGATCGAGATCGCATCCGGCAACAAGCCCTCAAACCCAACATGGAATTCCGATGCCTCCAGCGATCACCCCGATTCCCAAGCCACCAGCTTTGTGGATACTGACCTGAGTGCTCAGGCCGCCAACCTTCTCATTGCCGGTAATAACATGCTGAGCATCCATGCAATGAACGGAGATACGAGAAGCTCGGATTTGCTCGCCCTGCCGAGATTGGAAGCGGAATTTGTCACTGACCCCGGAGAAATCGGCAACTCCGGTTATTTCCAGGCCGCAAGCCCGGGAAATGCCAACGGCACCGAACAGGGCCTGCCCGCTAGCAGCGTCACCTTCTCCCAGACCGGGCGCGGTTTCACCGGATCACTCTCCGTAAGCCTTGCCGTCCCGTCGCCGGCTGCGCAAATCCGCTACACCACCAACGGCGACGTGCCTACGGCAAGCTCCACATTGTTCAACGGGAATCCCATCAATGTCTCATCATCAACACTTGTGCGGGCACGCGCTTTCGAACCCGGGTTAACACCGGGTCCAGTGAACGAGGAAGGCTACATCCGGTTGTCCGCTAATGCACTGTCATTTAGTTCCGATATTCCCATCGTGATCATGGAGCGTTTTAATGGCGGCGCCACTGCATCCAACGGCAAAGCCTTCACTTTTTTCGCGTTTTTTGAGCCTGACCCCGTCAGCGGCCGCACTACCTTGAACCGTCCCTATAACCTCGGCACCCGAGGTGGCTGGAAAGTGCGCGGCTCCTCTTCATCGGGTTTCCCAAAGAAAGCCTACTCCATCGAGGCTTGGAACGAACTCAACAAGAACAAGGACATTTCCCCGCTCGGCATGCCCGAGGAGTCAGACTGGATTCTCAATGCACGTTCCCGCTACGACCGATCACTGATGCGCAACGCCTTTATCTATGAGTTAAGCAACCAGGTAGGGCGCTACGCCGTACGCACAAGGTTTGTAGAGCTGTTCAAAGACGATAACGGAGGCGATCTCAACTACAATAATGATTACGACGGGGTATACACCTTCATGGAGAAAATCTCCCGTGATAAGGAACGGGTCAATGTAGAGCGATTGCCACAAAGCCTGAATGAGGAACCAGGAATTGCCGGCGGTTACATCCTGAAGATCGACCGGCTCGACCCTGGTGACTCCGGGATTTCCGCAGGCGGCATGGCCTTGGGATGGGTCTACCCAAAGGAAGATGATGTCACCTCTGCGCAATCCAGCTGGATACGCAATTACATTAACGCAATGAATACTGCGCTGAGCACGCCTCAATACCATGACTATATTGACGTTGGTTCCTGGGTCGATCACCATTTGCTCAACGTCCTGACGCTCAATGCCGACGCGCTAAGGCTCTCTACCTATTTCTACAAGACCAGACAGGGCAAGATCGAGTTTGGACCGATCTGGGACTTCGACCGCTCAATGGAATCCACTGACAGTCGCGACGACAATCCCTCCACATGGTCCGGTGGCACTAATTATTTCACCTTCCCCTGGTGGGCAACGCTTTTTAATAACGAGAATTTCTGGCAGGCCTATATCGACCGCTACTTTGAGTTAAGAGACGGAGCCTTCGCCACCACCAATATCCACTCCATCATTGACGACATGGCTACCGATCTCAATGAATCACAGGTGCGTAATTTTCAGCGCTGGTCCGATCAACCAAGATTTGGAAGCTATCAGGGTGAAGTCAACCACCTCAAAGACTGGCTGGCAACACGCCTGAACTGGATGGATGGCCGGTTCGCCCCCCGCCCATCAACCAACCGCCCTGCCGGCATCCACCCGTCTGGAACCCAAGTTGCCCTGAGCGCACAGCTCGGAGCCAACCAGAAAATTTATTACACCCTCGACGGACGCGACCCACGGCCGACAAGCGAAACCAGCATCATTGAGGGCACGACCCTCATCGGTGAAACCGCCGGGGTGCGCGCTCTTGTCCCGACTTCTGACATTGGTTCCCAATGGCGAAGCAATATTGATTTCGACGACAGTAACTGGTTATCAGGGAGCAACGGCATTGGTTACGAAAGAGGCAGTGGTTATGAGCCCTACATCAATATTGACGTCGATTCACAGATGGCAGGCCGCACCTCCTGTTACGTCCGCATTAAATTCAACGTCAACGGTGCGGACCTCGCAGGATGGAACTTCATGATACTGCAGGCACGATGCGATGACGGCTTTGTTGCCTACCTTAACGGCACACAAATCGCCTCCGACCTTGCACCAGCAAATGTAAGCTGGAATTCCTCGGCCATCCAGACAACTGATGACGCAATCGCGTCGACCTTCCAGAACTTCGAGGCCAATAACTTCTTCAATAGCCTGCAACCCGGTGAAAACCTGCTCGCCATCCATGCCCTCAACGAAAGCACCACAAGCAGTGATTTCCTCAACCAAGTCAAGCTGATCGCCGGATTTGACGAAGGTGCCGGTGACGGTGAAACCGGTGGCATTGAATATACCGGGCCAATTACCCTGACAGAAACCTCACGCTTATTCGCCCGCGTTTTTGACAGTGATGGAGGTAATTCCACAGGTTCCGGAAATACACCGGTCGGCACAGGGTGGAGCGCACCTCTTGAAGTGGAATACCTTGTTAATGAAACACCTGCAAGTTCCGGGGCGCTGGCCATTGTCGAGATAATGAATAATCCCTATGACCTTGGGGACGCCCTCACTGATGACGGTGAATTTGAATGGATTGAACTCCAGAACATCTCTGATGACACTATTTCGCTTACCGGAGCTTCCTTCATTGAAGGCATTGGGTTCCGCTTCCCCGGCCGCAGCCTGGCTCCTGGAGAACGTGTCCTTGTTGTCCGAAACCGTGCGGCTTTTGAGCAGATCTACGGCACCGATCGATCACCAATGATTGCAGGGGTATACTCCGGGGCACTCGACAACGATGGAGAAACGCTGACCCTGGCAGCATCCAACGGAAGCATTATCCAAAGCTTTTCCTATCCTGATAGCATCGCACAAAAAGGCCATTCTCTCGTTGCCGAAGGCGCCGGATGGCGGGCCAGTCGCAGCCTGCTGGGTTCTCCCGGGACGACCGATCCGGCATTTTCCCAACTTCCTGATATATTCGTCAACGAAGTGCTGACCAACTCTGTCATTCCCCAACTCGACGTCATCGAGATCCACAACCCGAACGCTTCAGCCGTCGATCTCTCAGGCTGGTTTCTCACGGATAATCTCGGTCAACCCGCTAAATTCCGCATCCCCGAAGACACTGTAATCCCCGCGGAAGGATACCTGACCTTTGATGAAAATGAATTCACCGGCTTTGCACTGGATTCATTCGGAGAGGAAATATTCCTGGTGGCTTCAAGTCCCGAGGGCAGGCTTCTGGACTACGTGAACGGCTTCAGTTTTGGTGACGCCTCTGCCGGAGTACCCTTCGGCAGACATATGATTTCCACCGGGGAAATCCATTACGTGCCGATGTCTGCTGAAACTCTCGGTGCTCCAAACGCCAAACCTCTCGCGGGGCCGCTGGTGATCTCGGAACTGATGTACAACCCTGCGGAGGGTGAAACCGAATTCATTGAGATCAAGAACATTTCCTCCTCCGCTATTGCCCTTGCCGGTGTCGAAATCAGTGGTTGTGGTTTTGTATTTCCCGCAGGCACGCCTGAACTTGAGGGCGGCGGATTGGTGTTGGTTGTCGCGACGGATCCGGAAGGATTCCGGGCTGCACACAACATTGGGGACGAAGTGTCAATTTTTGGTCCCTATTCAGGAAGACTAGACAATGGGGGTGAGAAAATCCGAATCAAGGTTCCTGAGCCCAGTGATGCAGAAGGAGAACCGCTACTCCATGTATCGGTGGATATCGCCGATTACAGCGACAACTCTCCCTGGCCAAACGGTGCCGATGGTGACGGCTTTTCCCTTCAGCGTATCCTGCCTGCAGAATACGGCGGAGAGCCTCTCAACTGGAAACTTTCCCCAGAGACGGGAGGCACCCCTGGCATAGACGACACACCCTCCTTTGACTGGCGCGCACTCTTCTTCTCGGCGGCAGAGATTGCCGACCCGACCATATCAGGACCTCTGGTTGACGCGGATAATGACGGGGCAGCAAACATCCTGGAATACCTCCTGGCCACAGATCCACGCAACCCGGCGTCTAACCGCCCGCTGGGCATCTCCTCGGTAGGCCTAGCAGGTGAACGCCGCCTGGAACTCACCCTGACCCTCAGGAATCAAGTCACAGGTTTTGCCACCATTATTGAGTTCTCCGAAACCCTGGACGAATGGAGCGAACCCGGTGAACAACTCACCCTCTTGAGCACGACTCCCAACGACGATGGCACGAGCACTCTGGTCTACCAAAGCAATGAAATCGATAATCCCCAGGGAGCACGGAACCTGTTTTTCCGTGTGCGTGCCGTCGAACTTCCCTGACTCCGCCTCAATGGCTCTTCTCCTGACCAGCCTCCCACACCGCGATGAACTCCCCGGCATGTCCCGGGTCATTGATGATAATTGCACCATCCCTGACCGCCGCGTCCTTGCGCAGCACCTGAAAGTTCCCCCATCCTGAGGGGGCCAACTTTTTCTGCAATTCCAGAGCAACCCGTCCCATGGTCATTCGCACATTCAGCTCGACAACATGCCTGAGGGCAAGCGTCCCATCGCTGCGCCGGTGAACCATGGCATCAACCCCAACCGGGCCGCAATAACCCGGCAGGAGATCAGCGATTGCTTCCGGTATTTTCCTTTCATACCATTGCATGCACTGCACCTCAGAAAAAAGAAACTCGGCGACCTCTTCTCCCAGTAATTTACTCCACTTAGGCGCAACACTGATGCCCCGGAATCTCCCCGACGCGTCATTCTCTATGCGAGTCATTCCCACCAAATCCACCCTGCCTGCCTTCACCTCATAAAGGGCGGAAAAATCCATCACCCTCTCCAGCCATGGCTCAGCAATCACGCAACCGTGGCCGGAAATTACATTGCCCAGCCAACGGCGCAATCCATCCAGATCTCTGTCACTTCGCCGATGCCCACGTCCTGCACAGGCATAGGCCGCCTTGAAAAGGAATGTGCCCTCTCCCGAAAGGGCCATTGCAGATTCAACATTCCTGCACACGACAGCTCGATCGTCGGACACGCCTAGGACTTGCTCCAAGCACAAGCCTATTTCCTTGGAAAACCACTCCGCCGGAAAATCATCTCGCCATTGCCAATCCACTCTTTCCGAAACACCCGCAGCATATGGTCTGAGGGCGTCAACGGCATCCGGTGACCACGCCCATGGGCGCAAGCCGCCAAGTTTGCGATTGTCGACCTTCCCCAGTCCCACAACCTCGGGAACATGCAATCCCACCTCACGCAAATACTGAAGATGTTCTCTGGAAGGTGGCCTGCGCATAAGGATGATATCATCGCGACGGCTCCAGGAAATCATCAACATCTCCAGGTCATGTTCCATTGCGTTCTGGAACCTGTTCGCATCAAAGGATGTTCCAACGGCAGATCGCATCGCATGCGATTCCGCATTCGGATTAAACCAATGCACAACAGGCGTTCTACCCCGTGATTGTTCACAGATCTCAAGGTTACTGATGAAGTCCTCGTCCAAGCCCGCCAGAAGGCGGCCTTCCCTGTTAAATGGAGCAAGTCCCTTGGCCCTCACGGGGCTAAAAGGAAAGGTCAATTGTTTATCAAACGCCTGCCAATCAGTATCCTCCTGATCTTTCCAACGACGAAACCACTTAATCCCATGCCCCACATGGCCAATTTCATCCCGATAAATCTTTTCCAGTATGACGGCTGTCGCTGAATCACCTGCTTCCCGAAAAAGCGCGGCATAATGCCGAGAAAAATCAAGGTTCGCCTGCTCAAATGTCAGGTTAAGCCGCGTTACAAAATCCATCAGTGAATCCACCGAGGCAATCAGTCTCCAAAAATAATTATTCAGCGGTAATTGGCCGAATTCCACACCACATTCACGCATCCGCCTTAGATAAAGCTGCGTGTGAACCTGCTCCTCACGCATGGCACTGTAGACCCCGGCACGGTATTCGCGAGGAGCATCAGGAAACCTGAGCAGGGCCAGAGCCATCAGTTCCGTGGCAAGCAGTTCATGATTAGCCAGAAAATGCAGCAGGATCCCACGCTCACGTTCTTCGCCAATACGGTGGATCCCCGGGAATTGCCCACGCGTGCCCTTCGGGCTGATCTGCAATCCATCCGGACGTCCGGGGCTCTCAGGCACACTCATGGCCTGCCCAGCGACATCATCAACGACCTGTCCCGGTGCAAGGCTGAGCTTCTCCTCCAGCGATGAAGAAAAAAGCACCCGCTCGGCAACCTCTCTTACCTGCAATTGCTTCATCCTATCTTTACTGCCACCCGATAAATACCGAGCATTTCATTTCGCAAAAACAGCCATCGCGGCATGCCCGTCCCCGACTTCCTCATCCCCGAAATCCCCGATGATCTCCACGGATTGAAACCCGACAGATGCCAGTAGCAGCTCGAGCTCATATTTGCCATACCACCGCAAACGTGAATGCTTCAGTTCGGATTTTACCGTAGCACCAACGCTGTCAATGACTTCAAACCGATGCCTCATATCCATGATTTGTTCACAGCGATCAAGCTCCGCACAAACATGGCACAGTGCCCGCTCTCCATCATTCCCGATTGCCTCGTCCTTCTCCAGCCGCCAGACCCCGTCCAATGACTCGTTTATAATTTCATAATATGGCATAAAAAGACTCATCACCAGTAGTCCATCTGGCAATAAATGAGCGCGCGCGCGCTCCAGTGCGGATATGGCATCTTTCCTCTCATCCAACAGCTGGAAGGAGGCTCCCGGGATAATCACCAGATCAAACTGTCTGCCAAGGTCAAAGGTCCTCAAGTCATCCCTCACAACTTCAGCCGACAATCCCGCAGATACGACCCTTGAGCGACATTCCTCAACCATGAATTGCGATGAGTCCAGACCCGTTATATCTATGCCCTGCTCAGCCAACGGAATGAGAATACGTCCCGTGCCACATCCCAAATCCAGGCAATTCCCGCTTTTTTCAGCCGCCACATTACTATAGAAACCGATTTCATCCAGCTCATCGCCACCGCGAAATACATCATACAATTCTGCTTCCAGTCCGTTATAATCCTTATTAGACATCCTGCCCATTCGCCCGAATTTCGGCATTCGTCATTCTGAAATTCGCGATTACAGTCCAAATCGCATGATCGAAAGCATCGGCCAGACAAAAACTGAGTTTTTTCACTTCACTGACACGCCCTCACCACTTGTGCTGCGCAGTGGGGATACCCTTGGCACTTTTACCCTCGCCTACGAAATGTACGGCGAGCTCTCCAAGGAACGCGACAACGTAATCCTGCTCTTTCATGCCCTCAGCGCAAGCCAACATGCTGCCGGCCATACCGAGAACGTTCCCGGTCTAACCGTAGAATGGGACAAGGAATGTCAGTCTGGCTGGTGGGACGGTTTCGTTGGCCCCGGGAAAGCACTCGACACCAACAAGTTTTGTGTCATATGCGCAAACTATCTCGGGGGATGCTATGGCTCGACAGGGCCAAGCTCCGAGAATCCAGAAACCGGCAAGCCCTACGGATCATTATTCCCCCGTGTTGCCATCAGCGATATCGTTGATTCCCAAGTTAAGCTTCTGGATCACCTCGGTATAGAAAAACTGCATGCAACCGTCGGAAGCTCACTTGGCGGCATGATGGGGCTCAGCCTAGCCACCCGTTATCCCGAGCGCGTTGGTAAAGTGATTGCACTGGCAAGCGGTATTGCGACCTCCGTATTGCAGCGAATTCACAACCTCGAACAGATATCCGCAATCGAAGCTGATGGAAATTTCAAAGGCGGTGACTACTACGAGGGAAACCCTCCGGAACGCGGCCTTGCTCTGGCCAGAATGATCGGGCACAAGGCATTTATTTCACTCGACACTCTCGAGCGCAGAGCAAGCAAAATCGTCCAGGTCGGCACCGAGAAAGACAATGGCTGGTACACCCTGCGTACACCAACCGAGTCCTACATGTTACACCAAGGACGCAAATTTGTACAACGCTTTGATGCCAACACTTACCTGCGCATCATGGACGCATGGCAAAGCTTCGACCTGCTGGAAGAGGCTGGCTTCAAGGATTACGCATCCATGTTTGAGCGCTGCAAGCATCAGCAATACCTCATTTTTACCATAGACTCCGATGTCTGTTATTACCCGGGTCAGCAGGAGGATCTTGCAACCGCAATCACACAGGGTGGCATAGCTCCCATTCGTATCACTGTACACTCGGAGAAAGGGCACGATTCTTTCCTGCTGGAGCCGGATCTTTACACGCCCCACCTGCATTTCATGCTCGGCAAATAAATCCAGCACCTGATTATTGATCAGTTGCTGAGTGATTTAATCCTCCTCCAGGTGCGCAAGCCGCTAAGCAATCTCCCAAATTGCCCTCCGGCGACCTATAGAGAAGCTACCACCTCTCCTGCTCACCGCGTTCACACTCATTTCTCCACCATGTATTTCAACCACCATTGCCTTGGAAAGAGGCATGAAGGCGCCGGTATTAATAACGTGCTTACCCTGATGCTCATGGAGTAGGGCGCGGTGAGTGTGCCCGTAAACAATAAAGTCTGCATCAGGCCGAAACCGGTTTCGCACCTCATGACCACGATAGTGTGAACACAACCATGTCTTGATAATGATTGCCGGGCGGTGAGGTGGCCATGCTTCAGCCAATAGCGTCCGCAGTTTGCGGAAACTGCCGGGCATTATCGCCCTGCGCACCCTCGTCTCTGCTGCAACACGCCTAGCTACCTCCAGGCTCAATTCCAGGTCGTCAAGATAATCAGCGCGATATTCGCTACGAATGCGCTCAAGCGCCTCACGCATCTCAGCAATCAACTTGCTCCATGGGGAGATATCCTCATAGAGAATGTCGCCATGGGTCAAAAACACCTTGCCTCCACAAAGGTCAAAATAATGGCTTGCTGAAATCTCAGGATCGTGGTTGCCGGTCATGAATACCGGATGCACCCCAAGCTCCCCACACAATTGCTCAAGCTGGAAACGGCATTCTTCGGCCTTGTCACGAAGCGCCTTCTTGCGCAACTCAAAGGTATCCCCGTTGAACAACAAAGTGCCGGCTCCCTCAAGCAGGGGACAAAGCTCGCCAACGCTTGAAACTGTACTCCCCGGATGCGCAAGATGCAGATCGGAGAGAATCCTTACCGGTTCTTTAAAACTCACTCCGGAAGCACTCATGTGGCATGCAAATTTTTACTGCTGAAAACGACTTTCAAGATGATTGAATCTTCCCGAAAATCGCTAAGGACTAAAACTGCTACACGTTAAAGCGAAACTCGACAACATCCCCATCCTTCACCTCATAATCCTTGCCTTCAATACGCAGCTTGCCGGCATCACGGGCTGCCGCCTTGGAGCCCAGCTCTGTAATGTCATCAAAATGCACCACTTCGGCGGCTATAAAGCCGCGCTCAAAATCAGTGTGAATCACACCCGCCGCCTGCGGAGCCTTGGCACCGGTGGGAATGGTCCAAGCTCGAGTCTCCTTCTCACCGGTTGTGAGGTAGGTGCTCAAACCAAGCAGATGGTAGACAGAACGAATCAGGGTCGATACTCCGCTGTCACTTACGCCCATGTCTGCAAGGAGCTCCTCTGCCTCTTCAGGTTCCAGATCAATCATTTCCTCTTCAATATGTGCTGAAATCACGATTGCCTCCGCACCATGCGCTTCCTTAGCGTATTGACGCACTTTACTCACCATGGGATTGCTGTCCGGATCATCCAGTGCAGCAGCCAGCTCATCCTCGGAAACATTGCAGGCAAAAATCGTACGCTTCGAGCTAAGGAGGAAAAACTCCCGCATCATGAGTTCACGCTCATCATCATTGATATCGGCAGTAATAGCAGGATTACCGGAATCAAGATGAGGAAGAAGCTTATCCATCAACTCAAGTTCTGCCTTGGCCTCCTTGTCTCCCCCCTTGGCCTTCTTCTCGCGTGAAGCTCTGCGTTTTTCCAGGGCTGCATGGTCAGCAAGGACCAACTCCGCATTGATGATTTCAATATCACGTAGCGGATCAACGTTACCGAGCTCGTGAATGATCTCATCGTTCTCGAAACAACGGACTACCTGAACGATGGCATCAGTCTCACGGATATTAGCAAGGAACTTGTTCCCCAGACCGGCGCCCTCGGATGCACCCTCCACCAACCCGGCAATATCCACAAACTCAATAGCTGCGGGTATCAGCTTCTGTGAACCTGACATTTCACTCAATACCTGCAGCCTGGCATCCGGGACGGTGACCACTCCAACATTGGGATCGATAGTGCAGAACGGGTAATTAGCCGCCTCAGCATTGCGATTCCTTGTCACCGCATTGAACAATGTTGATTTCCCGACATTCGGCATTCCTACTATTCCGGCCTTAAGCATAGGGCGAGGAGACTAGACTTAAAGCGCAATGGGCGCAAGAGTGACGCATGGCAAAGCTTAAAGACATCGTTGAATATCTCGATGACCTGCTGAAAATCAGTGAGATTCCCGATTATCCCGGGGCTCTTAATGGCCTGCAACTGCATGGCGGAAAGTCAATACGCACCATTACATCCGCGGTGGATGCAGCGCTCCCAGTGATCGGCGAAGCGATCAGGATGAAAAGCGACCTGCTTATTGTTCACCATGGCATGTTCTGGGGCGGAGCTCAGAAGATTGAAGGGGCTATGTATGAAAAGCTGAAATCAGCCATGGATGCCAATATGGCCATCTACTCATCCCATATCCCGCTGGATATTCATCCAAGATTCGGCAACAACATCCTGCTGGCAAAAGCGATCGGTCTGAGCAGACCCACACCCTTCCTTGAGTGGCAGGGAATCCGGGTCGGCCTTCGCTTCAAGGTTGACATGCAGCGCAGAACCCTGCTGAAGCGAATCGAGAAAGCGGTCGGCGGACCCGTGCATCTCGCCCCGGGGGCCACTTCAAGAGTGAAACAAATCGGCCTGGTCACCGGTGGAGCCGGGTCGCAGATTGCCGCTGCAGCCGCAACCGGTATCGATACCTTCATTACCGGTGAAGGAGCGCACCATACCTACACACTGGCAGAGGAACTGGGAGTAAACCTGATTTACTCCGGGCACTACGCAACTGAGACTTTCGGTGTGCAGGCGCTGGCCGGGCACCTGGCAAAGAAATACGGAGCCAGGCATACATTCATCGACCATCCCACCGGCTTGTAGCACAGGTTCCATTCCCTGCCAGAACAATCCGATAACCCATCTAAAAAACCCGGCCATGAAAAACCAATGCTTGCTGGAGAAGGAATTATTCCACACCGATCCGCTTACTGCCGCCCGGGAATTGATAGGGACGGAGCTCCTGTGTGGCAGTTGCTCAGGGATCGTGGTTGAAACCGAGGCATATGCCGCCGCTGGAGATGAGGCGGCTCATACCTTCACTCGTCCCTCAGCTCGTGCATTCGTCGCGAACAACGATGCCGGCAGCGCATATGTATACCTCAATTACGGCATGTATTGGCTGGCCAACGTCTTGGTAAAGAGTAAGTCAGGTGACGGGTTCGTCCTGCTGCGTGCGCTGGAGCCCCGGAAAGGAATTGCAACCATGCGACGGCGACGAAGCAGGAAAGACCTACGCGACTTGTGTTCCGGACCCGGCAAGTTGACCATTGCCATGGGAATAAACGGCAAGGATCATGGCAAGAGCTTTGTTCGGGGGCATAATAAGCTGCGCTTTCGTACAGCCGAATCACCGGTCGAGATTCTTACCACTAGCCGTATTGGCATTACCAAATCAGCTGATTTGCCATGGCGGTTCTTGAAAAAGGGAAGCCTTTTTGTCAGCGCACAAAAAAAGGGCGGTTGATCCCAGGATCACCCGCCCTTCCCTAGCCTTGATGGCTTGATCGATTTACTTACCGCTGTCGATGTAGTCTCCAGGAGCAACCGCACTCGGCACAGCATCTGGCTGGGCGTAAGTAGGAGCTTCCCGCGATTTACAGGCACCGATAATCAGCAAACCGGCAGCAGCAGCAATAAGAGAAAAAATACGAAGCAATTTCATAGAGTCGTTTTAATGGTTGGTCGTTGGTTAGGATCGCAAGCTAGCGAATGGTGGCACCCTTTGCAAGTAGATGCTCTGCTACTCAATAATCCTCACCCTGTGACCGATATCAACTATCCCGAAAAGGCTTACAACGTCCTCATTCCCCATTCGAATACAGCCGAAACTGGCCGGCTGACCAAGACATTGCTCCTGATTGGTCCCGTGAATATAAATGTAGCGCTCACGAGTATTTGCATTGTGCTCCTCGCATCCATGCAGCCACAGTATACGGGTCAATACAAGATCCTCGCTTGAGGTTTGTTCAGGGCCATGGACACCAATCGGTTTACGCCCCTTGAATAC
>JAAESJ010000073.1 GCA_024229495.1 Verrucomicrobiaceae bacterium
ACCCAGAGCTTCGTTGCGAAGTTCCCAGAAGATTTCAAGAAACATACGAGCCGGAGAAATGCCGGCAAAGAGCTTAATCCTGAATCGAAGGCGGCAGCGGCTGGCCTTAAGCATTGAATTTGTTAATGTCCGCTGCAAACAAACAAACTGAAGACCTGGTGAACGTCCAAGTGGATGGGCACTGGATTCAGGTAAAAAAGGGCACTCGCATGATTGAGGCTTGCAAGCAAGCGTCAGCAGAAGTTCCTCATTATTGTTATCATCCCAAACTTAGTTCCCCGGGAAATTGTAGAATGTGCCTAGTTGAAATGGGCATGCCTCCTCGACCAGCTCCTGGTCAAGAGGCAGAACTGGACAATGATGGGCATGCTAAAATCGGCTGGATGCCTCGCCCAGTTATAGCTTGCGCCAATACAGTTGCAGAAGGCATGGGGATACGAACACAGTCAACATTGGCAAAGGAGTGCCGTGAGGGTGTGATGGAATTTCTTCTAATTAACCATCCCCTTGATTGTCCTATTTGTGATCAGGCAGGAG
>JAAESJ010000074.1 GCA_024229495.1 Verrucomicrobiaceae bacterium
GGGAGGGGCTGTGAGGCGGTTTTGCCGCTAAAATATGCCCTTTCCAAAGGCAGCATGTTGCCACTGTATGATTGGACTTTGACTGTAATCCCCTGACGTCCCCCCAACCCTTGGCCCTCGACCAAAGAGGCGTTTGGATCGAGGGATGAGAGCGTCAAATGGCCGTGACCCGATCTCAATCGCCCGGCACGAAGGCATGACCCTTGGGAGTCCAGGGCATTAGTCCGAGATATACAGGCGAAGGAAGGCAGATTTTCCTTGTGCTGAATCAATTGGATCCGGATAGCGGAAGAGAGTGGTAATGGAACCGTCAGGGTTGAGCGTTTCTCCTGCGTGAATGGTCTGGTGAGCCGTCCAGATCACAAGATCCCGGCTTGACTGACTGCTGAAAGTCGCGGCGCGTTCTCCGCCAGAACGTGTAAATTCCAGAAAGAGGAAGGCTTCGCCGGCAATGTCCTTAATGATAACTCTGGGCATGGGGATGCCGTTACGGGCATTGCGAACCGGTGTTCCCAGTGCAAATTCTGCGAAATTGCTCAGGCCATCACCATCCAGATCAGCATCCGGACCGGAGACAAGCGGGTCATCAAGCTCTGCTGCCGTGAAGGTGTCTGCCTGCCATGTTGTGAAATTTATGCCACCACCAGGACTTCCTCCGGTGGAACTTGAAGCCCTCCAGTTGGTTCCGTCATCGTGTGATTGGGAAGAATCAATGATTTGAATGGAGTTGCCGTCCCGGTCACTGAGATCAGGCCAAGGAGCGGAGGTTTCGTAAGTGAAATCCTGTATTACTTCGCCAGTTGCCCCGATCAGCCGAACATGTTCACCGCCATTGTTTAGGCGACCCGTATATTGGCCGGCAATTAATGCATCATGCCGGCTGCCATTGCGGAAGCGAAAAGCATCAATGTCGGATGCGGCGATGACATATTCTCCCGGAGAGAGTGCACGAACACCCGAGGAGGAGAAATCGAAGTTGATACCATCAGTGAATCGTACACCATGCAGGTCGATGGCTTGCTGCCCGATATTTTTTAACTGTATAAACTCGAATTGGTCTCCATCGGTGAATCCGGAATCAGCTTCCTCATCGTTGGCACCGGCCGGGTTGTAGAGCATTTCCACCACTGCAAGGTTCGCGTTTCCTGCAGGAATCGTGTCGACGGTGAAGTCGGCTGTGCTCAGTGCACTCCACTCCCCGTCCTGATAGCTGCGAGCCATGATTGTAACCGGTTCATTGATATTGAAGGGGGTGTTTCCTGGATTGCTACGGATAGCATTGAGTTGGATGTCCATAACCATGTCACTGCTGCCGATGCTTACATTGTGCATTTCCACGGCAATGACGTTTGTGCCGTCCACCAATACTGAAGCGTCAATGGGATATCTGTCGTAATCCCCCTCATTGCTGTCACTGGCATCATTGCTCGTGGCGGTCGAGAACAATGCCCCTATCGGCAGGTTCGAGTCCCTGAAGACTTCGATGCCATTGATGTATACCGCAGCACCGGCATCTGACATGATGTTGAGATCAAGTTCGAAATAGGCCGCAGCCTGATCGATCTCGAAGGTGTTGCGAAAATACACAGTCAACTGGCGGGGGCGCGGATTAATTACGGTGGCTATTTCAATCCGTTTGGAGGGGCTGGTTGAGTTATCGCTGATCCCACCAAACCCAAGGGGACCGGGGCCGCCGTTCCAGGCGCTGTCATTATAGCTGACTCCAAGCCAGGGATCCCCTAGGTCACCGTCCGCATCATTGTATTTCCATTCTGATCCTGCGCCAATGAGTTCCACGTTAAGCTTGGAACCGTTTTGGGAGATGGCGTCCGGGTTTGGGGATCCTCCGGGTGACCTGGGGTCTGAGCCGTCGCTGGTATAGTAAATGAGGCCGGATTCGTTGGTCATGTTCAGTGCATAGTTTCTTGGCACTGAACCACCAGGATGGCTGAGTTCCGGAGGGGGCAGATTCGGCCACAGGTTATTGTTTCGAAAAGTCTCCCGGTTTGGCCCGAACAGGTAGCTCCTTCTTCCGGAGAACGAATTTGTCCAGGCGATGATCTTGGAAGTGTTGAGCGTTTCATTGTTCATGTAGCTGAGCAGGCTCCCAAATTCATCCTTTAGCTGGTCTGTAAGCAACTTGATGTGGGAGCTCTCAAAGTCCCTGTCATCGAGAACTCCACCGTTGAAGAGGTGCTTGTTGATTCGGTCGGCGAAAAGGATTCGAAACTCCTCCCACCTGTTCAGCCCGCGCCAGAGATCACGTAATTCCCCGCCACCACTGGCAATGAAGGAATTAATCATTTCCTGGGATACCGGCCGGTTGCCACGGTTGTTCATGCCGCCTTCAGCGTCCCAGATATAGAGCCGATACCGGCCTTCCGGAGAACGCTCCCTGGCCGCCACCCAGTTATTATGGGGCCAATCCCAGGTGGCCATGTAGATATTCAGCAAATAGTAGTCAGCCATGTTTACCACGTCGGCGTATTCAGTGACTCGTTGCCAGTTAGCTACAGAATTTGCTGCGTTAAGCCGTGTGATCATCTCGTCCCAGGCAATCATGTCTCCTTCGGCAACGTTACTGTCTCCTCCCTGCAGGGCGAGGGTGTCCCATTCGATTCCCGGAGCGCTGCCATGGATTGAACTCAACCATGGTGAGCGAAGTCGCTCGACCATGTTGTAGAATCCCTTGAGTTCGGCGTTGATGTAGAGCGAATTAATGACCCCGGTGCTGGCAGGTTGTCCCATGTCCCTGCTCAGGCGCCGTACAAGTTCATCCACAATAAAGGGATTCTTTATATCATTCTTACCGGCCCGGATCCGAAAGCGTTGGTAGGTGCTCACCGGGGCATTTTCACCATTGAGTGGCAGTTTCACCTCGGGATTCCCGTATTGATTACGGAAATAAAGGTTAAATGAGGGCTTCTCCACACTGCTGGCCGGCCAGGGGCTCGCTCCGGTTTGTGATAAGCGCATTCTCGGCCTTGAGTATGCCGAGGCTGCTGCTCGCACTCCGCAGTCACTGCGAAAGCCGGTAGAGCCGTCGGGGAAATAAAATTCGGCATGTATTTCCCTCTCATAACAGCGTCCACGGTTAATCACATTGTTATAGTCATCTAGGCCGGTTGGCTGCCATTGGTTGCTGACATACCTTCCGCCGTTAATGGCCAGGGCGCCGAACGGATCATAGAGGGAACGAGGCAGGTCAGCAGTGAATAGCAGCGAGGGGGAGTTAAGGAGTCTTTCATCCTGACTAATCAGGTAGCTGTTGGTCTTGGTGTTTGAAGGTATTAAACCGTCCATGAAACTCCGGGCGCGAATACAGTGACCTTTCTTCTTGGAGATTGGATTAAGCCTTAAGGGTTGCGTGTAGAGAGTTCCGTTGTTTTCAGTGGGTTGTGTTCCGTCGGTCGTATAGCGGATGGTGGCATTTGGCGTTTCAGAGGTGAGCGTAATGGTTTGCGCGGAGGGAAAAAATCCTCCCTTGATGTCAAAATCAGGGGCATCCGCTTTTCCGGAGAAGGTATTGCCTGAATTTTTCCTGCCCGGGGTGGGAGTCTCATGGAAGACATAGTTTTCACCGGTTGAGTCAAGGCCGTAACTGTAGTGGTCATGTTGCTTCGGAAATTTTGTGGTGCCGGCGATACTCACCGGTTCTCCCTTGTCATCAAACAAACCGAGGAATTCCCCACCACCATCGAGTTTGAAATTGGCGTGCAGGTAATGGGCTGAGTCTATGGCGGCGGGTGGATTATCGGCGAGGATGATCAGGTAGCCACCTGCGGGAATCATGGTTTGCTCAGGGAAGATCCACATTTGGGGATTGGATTCATCATCACTTAATGACCAGTTACCGAGATCAACTGCACTTGTGCTATCATTATATAATTCGATCCAGTCGGATGCCTGATTGTCGAGTTGTGGGTTACCAAGGATAGCCGGTTCATGGATGTCAGAACCGGGTTCCATGAGCCCTGGAAAGTAACGCACTGTTGATCCTAGTGGAACGAGAATGGTGTCTGGGGCATTGGATTCATCGATGGTCAGAGACATGTCCAGTCGCAGGTTGCCAGCAGGATTATGGTTGGCAATCTGGATTGCCAGGGTGTTTTCCCCGGGCGAGAGAAGAGCTGATGAACTGCCCAGGTTGAAACTTGAAGTCGCGGTTCCGATGGAGCTCCCTCGGTAGGCGACCTGATCAAAATAGAGGTGAGCCTTTTCCTCGCCTGCATTTGCCCGCGCAACTTCGATTCCGTTTACCCATGCAATGAAACCGTCATTATAGTTAATACGCAGAATCAGCGGGCGTGAGGATGAAGCCATGCCGGCGGGCACATTAAAGCCTTTGCGAACATATAAAGACGGGGAGATTCCGCGCAGGGTATTGCCAAGGTTGGTTTTAATATTACCCAGGTCATAACCAATTGGGGTGTCGCCATTCAACCACAGGGAGTCATTGAAATCAGGATTCCTCCAGGGAGGGTAGGAACCCACAAAGGGTTGTTCGTTTTCATCCCAGCGCAACGAGCGATCATTTGCCTTGGCGGCAATCTCATTAATACGGACATCTGCCTGCAGGAGGCTTGCAGAAAAAAACCATGAGGCGATCAGGATAGATAAGATGTATTTCACAATGGTATTTGGCATCCGGCATGCCGTTAAACCTTTATTGCCCTGCTGTAGCGCGTGTAATTCGATAACCGCGCACCCGGGCTTGTGCAGTGGTGATATCCGTGTAGCTGGTTTCCCTGTTCACGGGTTCTTCAATGAGTGAATTTGGAAGGTCGGATTTCCAGTTAATCATGTCGTCGGAGTATTCGACCTGATAGAGGAACCCTGGTTGAGATTTCCATTCGAGAGTTATATTTCCTGCGCCAGAACGGGTAATGGAATTGATATGGAAGTTATCCTCGGATATGGCGAGCTTTGAGGTGTCGGCATAAACTGTCCAATAATCAAAGAGCATCCAGTTATTCCCCCAGTTGCTGCCTAGACTGCGTTGCCAAGTGATTGCGGTTCCCCCCAGGTCCATATCCACTCCAGTCTTGGCGGTGAATGGTTGGTCACGGAAGATCTGGAAACCACCGAGGTCAACGCTCCAGGTATTGCTTAAAAAATCAATCTCGGCGACCAGTATCTGAACTTCGTTGCGGATAAATTCCTCCTCGGTATCAAAAGTATCGATACCGTCATCGCGCCAAAGTCCAAAAGCATCCTCGGTATTATTGTAATTAAGGGATGCAAGTCTTTGGCCTGCGGAGTTAAAGAACGCGATAAAGAAACTGTCCCGGTCAGGGTCATCGCCAAGTGGCGATTCGTCATCGGAGTCATTTAATCCGATTGCTGCCACTAAGCGAATGATTGGTCTACCCGTTGCGACGGGATCATGGGGAATGGAGCGTAATACTACGGCTGAAGTGCTTGAATTTCCCGGGGAGTTGTAGCCGATGAAAGCGCTCTTCCCAAGCCCGGGGACGGCTTCCGAGTCGATGCCATGACAACCTCTATTTGTCGGGTTGCCGTTCCAATCGTCATATCCGACAAGTTGATCATCTCCTGATGGAGCGTCTTCAAAGTCCGTAAAATAAATTTCTACTTGGGCTGCATGGATCGTGGTTAACGCGGGGATGCCAAGTATTATGGCGCAGAAATACACCTTGAAGTTCTTCATGAAATTAGGGGGTGGGGAATGGGGGTTAAGGTATCATTACTCTAACACATATCAGCTGTGTCTGCCAAAAGAAGAAAGGCGACCCGGCATGGGTCGCCTTTCGTGATCAATTGATTTTGCAGGTCTTATTCTTCACCCTTCGGGAGATCCGGGGAAGGCGGGCAATGGTGTCGCCTGTGGCGGAGGTGGAGAGTGAATTCATCAGCACTTACACTACCATCTGCATTTTCGTCGAGACGGGCGAAGATTTTTCCCACCGCTTCAGGACGTCGTTCGGCAAGGCGTTCTAATGCGCCAATTGCGATGAACTCCTCCAGACTGAGCGCTCCATCGACATCGACATCGACCTCGGCAAAGCGCTCGTTGCGGTGATCCTCAATCTTGGCACGCAAAGCTTCCCTGGCTGCTTCGCGTTCCTCATCGGATATTTCACCGTCTCCATCAGCATCCCACGCTTCACGTCGTTCGCGGGCACGATCTATGCGGTCAGCTCCAGCGGCCTGACGTTCTTCTTCATCAAGGATGCCGTTGTCATCAAGGTCGAACTTAGCCAGAAACTCAGGAAGGTTGCCGTTACCGAACACTTTGTCACCACCGGGGCGTTCAGGTTTGTCTGCATCGTCACCACCATTAGGGCGCTCAGGCTTGCCTACATCATCACCACCATCAGGACGCTCGGGGCGTTCAGGTTTGTCTACATCGTCACCACCATCAGGACGCTCGGGGCGCTCAGGGCGTTCAGGTTTGTCTGCATCGTCACCACCATCAGGGCGCTCAGGGCGCTCGGGGCGTTCAGGTTTGTCTACATCGTCACCA
>JAAESJ010000075.1 GCA_024229495.1 Verrucomicrobiaceae bacterium
CTTCAGGTCTTCACTCTCGAGGGGTTCAAGCTGGAATACCTGGGAGCGCGAGACAAGTGGGCTGTTGATGTAGAAGAACGGGTTATGGGTGGTGGCTCCGATAAAGCGTACGGTTCCCCGTTCAATATGGGGGAGCAGGACGTCCTGCTGGGCTTTGTTGAAGCGGTGGATCTCGTCCACGAAGAGGGTGGTGGTTGTGGAGTGCAGGCGGTTGATGGAATTTGCCGCCTCAACGGATTTACGAATCTCGGCAACATTGCTTTCCACCCCGCTCAGATTGATAAAGCGCGACTTGCTGTGGGCTGCAATTACCCTCGCCAGACTTGTTTTTCCAACACCCGGGGGGCCGTAAAAAATTAGCGATGAGAAGCTGTCGGCCATGATGGCCCTGCGCAGCAACTTGCCTTCCCCGAGGATATGCTGCTGGCCGGCGTAATCCTCAAGGCACTGCGGGCGCATTCTGGCAGCCAGTGGCATGGCGTCGTCATCGGCTGTTTCAGGAGTTGTTATCCCGGGGTCTTCCTGCTCGAAGAAATCGTCCATTATTTATTCTACAGCTTGGTTGCGCCTTGGTGGCCATTTGATGGCTTCAATTCCACGAGCCAACCAGAATGCCATGCCACTGAAGAAGATTCCAAGGACGAAAATATGGTATACAAACCTCAGGTTCATCATCTCCGCGATGGTCAGGTGAAAGATGATGAGGATCACCGCGTAGGCACCGCCAATTTTACGCCCGGCAAGCAATAGTACGGCAAGTAGTTCAACCAGGAACCCGGGCGCAAGAAAAACCGGGGCCCAGCCCGGGTAGCTCATCATGGTTTTTTCCATCCAAAGGGCAAAAGGGGCCAGGATGTCGCTGATAATGCCATAACTTCCTGAGGCTTGATCCTGTGGCTGCAGACTGTTGTAATAATCCATGCGTTGGGACTTCACGATCTGTAGCGGGAAGAAACGGGAATCGGCAATCCAGCTTCCCTTGGCCAGCCACTTGGTAATGGCAGTTACGATGTAGGCGGTGGCGATCATCTGCTGGGTATACCACACGGCCATGCGTCCCTCCATGAGGCGCCTGGATGCGGTTGGCATTCCGGAGCGGTGGTGTTTGAAGGCTGCATAAAGGTGCCATGCGCATTGGACCATCACGCAAAGGGCAATAATCTGCGTACTGTGGGTTGCCGCTTTTTGTGAATTAATGAGTGTTCCGCAACTCACGGTCATAAACAGCATGACGGGCAAGGCTACAAAAAGCAGACGTCCGCTACAGTATAAAACCAGGGCGGCAAAAAGCACCCCGCGCAGCATGGTTAATATTTCCGGGTTAGAAAGGAAGGTGAAATCCAGACCAAACCACTTTGCCATCCCGACCGGTGCCGCCTGCTCAAACAGGTCAATCCTTTCGGGGATGACCGCCCAGACCACCAGGGCAAAGAGAAGTCGCATGACCAGCAGTTCGCAGGCCGAGAATTCGGCGGGCTTGAAGAGAGCCTTGAGCCTAAAGAGTTGCTTTTTCACTTTGGAGGAAGGTCGATCTCAGCGATAAATTGCGGGGGACGTTCGTCTACTCTGCCGTCTACCATGTAGATATCCACATGGTAGAGCTTGATGGGCGCCAGTTTCTCAAGGCTCGCTTTGGCTTCAGGTTTGCAGTTGCGGTAAACCTGGGCCAGTGCCTGCTCACCGGCTTCCCTGCGTTCTTCGGCAGTCAGGTGGCGGGTGCGTCGCTTGCCGAGTTCCTTGCGCTTTTTGTCAATGTCACGGTTATAGGGTTTTTTCAGTTTGCTGGTGCGGATGCCCTTGGTCATTTTCTCCAGAGGCAGGGGCTTATCGTCTTTGCCGGCAACGAACACATAGTAGGTGTGGTCGGAGAATGACGCATACATTGGGTAATGTGAGAAAGGGTAGTTATCGCGTAGCGCCATATTCGCGATGAGTAGTGCCACGCAGGCCTTGATCGTCAGTCCGCGGTCAAAAAACAACAATACAGCCGCGATGAAGAGAAGCGCCAGGTAGTGGAAGGGCAGGGGATCCGTCTTGGTGAGCATCATCAGCTTCCCTTCATAGCAAAGGCAAACGATGAGCAGGAATGCCGGGGACTTGCATGGGAAAGTCCAGATTTTCTGCAGAGATTTTTTAAGGTTTTCCGGCATCGTCATTCATCTTGTTTTTCCTAAATCTCGAAAGCCAGGATGTCACCGGACCTTTCCAGGTCCAGCAGATCCTGGATGGAATAGGCTCCCAGGTGGCCGTTGACGAGTTCACGCAGTTCCTTGAAGCACTGTGCCAGTCCGACAGGGATGGCAACTGCTTGGCTTTGTTGATCATTGCCGAGAGGGTCGAACGGACCATCGATCAGTTCCAGGATGGCAATCAGCGGGATTTCATCCGGGGCTTTATCCAGAAGGTAACCTCCTCCCGCACCACGCTTGCTGCGCAGCAGGCCACCTTTCCTGAGCGTGAGAAGGATTTGCTCAAGGAACTTTACCGGGATCACTTCCGTGCGCGACAGGTCACTGATCTGCACGGGCCGGGTGCCGGGGTGCCTTGCAATGGCAAGCACTGCACGCATGGCGTATTGTGCTTTCTTCGAGATTTTCATCCGGTTTCTAAACTATACTTATCCGATAGAGAATTAAGGTTCAAGGACTATATCCGTGCTTGAATATTAGAGTGGAAGGGATGAAATTGCATGAACCCTGAACAAAGGGGGCGCTCTGGTTTCGACTGATAATGTGAAACCTGGGTCGCATGTCGAGGATGATTTGCTGGCCTCGTAAAAAAGCGGATCAAAAACCATATAAATGCCGATTCTAACGAATTAGCTCTCGCCGCTTAAGGCGACGTCTCGCCCCTGACGCCTGTTAGGGGGACGAGGCGACGACAACAGGCTAGTCCCTTGCCGGGGTGTCCGCGGTGAAGGCCGAAAATAAACAGGGCAACCGGGGATGAACGACCTTGTCGGATGCGGTCGCCATCTCCAGTAAGAGCACCGAATAAGCATGTAGACGCCTAGGCGGAAGGTTAACAGGACAGGGGTTCGACTCCCCTCGCCTCCACTTCATTTATTGGAAAGGGATTTGAATCCTCCGGCCTCATAGATTTAGGAAAGTTATTTTACCCGGTGGCGTTGTGATGGCAATTGCGTCAATAATCGATGGTGTTGCCAAACTGCGTATTCAATGTGGCGAGCCGGGTCCTGGAGGAACCTCCCGATCCTGATCAGTAGGCGGAGGGTTTCGGTGGAGTGGAAATGGCCGGTTCCGGTAATTCCAAGCCTTGCACTTCCCCTGATTTCGAAGCAAGATCGGCAATAGATGAGATTTTTCACGGGAAGATGCTTGATCATTTTTGCCTTTAGCCTTGTCGCGGGAGCCGTGCAGGCCGGCAATGATTCCATGGGCTTGCTGGTCAAGACTGCCAAGCAATCCGAGAACCC
>JAAESJ010000076.1 GCA_024229495.1 Verrucomicrobiaceae bacterium
CGGTCGCCGGTCCAGTCCCCACGGCCGGTGGTGCGGTAGCGCCTACGATGGCCGCCAATCGGGTTAAAGCTCTCCAGCGCAAAGCCCGGCGGGTCAATGTGCTGATGGCAGTTGGCACAGGATTGCACGTTGCGATGCTTGGCCAGCGTCTCGCGGATGGTGACAGCACCGCGGATATCCGGCTCAATGGCCTCAATCGTTGGAGGCGGAGGATTCGGGGGAGTTCCCAACAGGGAAGTTAAGACAAAATTGCCGCGCTTGACGGGCGAGGTGAGGGTACCGTTGGCGGTCACTTTAAGGATACTGGCCTGGGTCATCAGCCCGCCCCTGACACTGTCCTCAGGCAAATCCACCAAGCGCATTTTCTCGCCCGCCACCCCGTCAATGCCGTAATGACGTGCCAACCGGCGGTTAAGGAACGTGAAGTCGGACTTGATGAAATGGCGCGCGCCAAGGTTCCTGTCGAGCAACTCCCGGAAAAACAGACGCGTCTCGGCAAGCATTGCCTGGCGCAACTGGTCATCAAACTCCGGATAGAGTTTCTCGTCAGGTGTCGTGGCATCGATCTCACGCAACTGCAGCCAGCCGTCGAGGAAATCATTGATAAAGCGCCCTGCGCGTGGGTCACTGAGCATTCGCTCAACCTGTCCGGCCAGCACAATGGGTTGTTTCAGGCTTCCGTTTCCTGCCAAGCGGTGAAGTTGCTGGTCAGGGGCACTCTTCCAGAGGAAATAGGAAAGGCGTGTGGCCAGTGCATAATCATTCAATGGCCCGGGATTTGCGCGGTGAAATAAAAACTGCGGCGAACTGAACATGGCACGCAGTGGGACGCGAACCATTTTATGCATCGGTTGGTCCTTGGGGTGATGCGGTTTGGCGAGGGAGACAAAGGATTCGATTTCCGCGTCCGTTACCGGCCGGCGGAAGGCCTTGGGCGCGAGCCGCCTGACGATGTCGCGCAGGTGCTCTTTGGGTTCCTTGGTGACGCCCGTCCAGTAAATGCGATGTTGCGCTAGCCATGGCACCGATATGCCGGTGAGCAGTTGACGAGTACGCGTTGGGGGCCACTCTTCCTCCAGTGGTCCCTCAATCTTCAACCACTTGATTGCCAACCCCTCCCCCTTGTAGAACTTAGCTCCGGCCGTGCTGTAGACGCTTCTGCCGTTCGCCTGCCAGTTCACGTCAAGGGCGGCAGGATAAAAGAAGTCAACGGGCGTGAAGAATTCCACGACCTCTACCTGACGGGTTTTACCCGGGAGCAGTTCAAAGGCGC
>JAAESJ010000077.1 GCA_024229495.1 Verrucomicrobiaceae bacterium
ATTCTGAATATTTGGCAGCCATTTGACTAGAACAGCACCATTCTCTTTTGACCAGATCAGCTCTTC
Organism: Verrucomicrobiaceae bacterium; assembly: GCA_024229495.1. Classification (GTDB taxonomy): domain Bacteria; phylum Verrucomicrobiota; class Verrucomicrobiia; order Verrucomicrobiales; family DEV007; genus CACIUL01. Next base: position 67 of record JAAESJ010000077.1, read on the forward strand.
AAGCGCATCTGATCGGTTCGGATGAACGCTAGAACCAAAGTGAAGCTCCGGATACAGTTTTACTTTTTCTCCAACGAACCGGTTAGGAACACAAACTTCCCCGGATCCCTTATCGATCTCCCCATCATCAGTGTAAGGAGCATCCATTGCCAGAATGACGGCACCATCAACGTGATCCGAATCGCGGACCGAAGAAGCAATGACTTCCATTAGGATCTGGTCCCCCTCCTCATTGACCTCCTCCTCATTACTACCAAATACCTTCAGGTATAGTCCAAATTTCCAACTCTTACGTAATTCATCAGAAATCCAAGCCTCGCTCCCACCTGCACCAATGCCGGCAGTGTGGCAATGCATATCCAGGATTCCTTCAGGTGGCTCGGATACATGCTCAGCTATGGGACCACGAAAGAATACTAACCTCAGCACAAAGAGAGCCAGTAAGACCCCACTAAAAATTATAACAAACAACATTTCAAATTAAGGGTTAACCCTTAGTAAATTTCAGGCTCTGGAGTTCCCTCAGTGCCCTCAAGAAAATCAAAGTCACATCCCTTATCGGCCTGAGTCACATGATCAATAAAGAGCTTCGTATAACCTCTATGATATCGCTCATCCTTGCAGCCATAATCTTCGATCCGACGTGCAATCTCCTGCTCAGGAACATCCAAATCAATTCTTCTATTTTCTAGGTCCAAGGTGATCTTGTCCCCGTCCATCACGGCAGCTAATGGTCCTCCGACCGATGATTCCGGAGCCGCATGAAGGACACAGGTCCCGTAACTTGTCCCCGACATCCTCGCGTCAGATAATCTGACCATGTCACGGACTCCTTTCTCAAGGAGCTTCTTTGGAACAGGCAACATCCCCCACTCCGGCATCCCGGGAGCCCCTACCGGACCCGCGTTCCTTAGGACCAAAACAGAATCTTCAGTAACCGGAAGTTCCGGGTCATCTATTTTCTCAGAAAGTTCCTTATAACTGTCAAAAACGATAGCAGGACCAGTGTGCTGTAGCAGTGAAGGTGAGGCAGCTGAATGTTTAATGACCGCGCCGTCAGGAGCCAAATTACCCTTCAGAACAGCAGTGCCGCCGTCCGCAGAGACCGGGTCCTTGAGTGTCCTTATAACCTCATCATTGAAGACTTTAGCTTCCTTGACGTTCTCACCGATGGTCATCCCGTTCACGGTCGGAACATCCATGTGCAGGATCGTCTCCATCCTTTTGAGCACTGCAGAAAGCCCACCCGCAAAATAAAAATCCTCCATCAGAAACCGGCCAGAAGGACGAAGGTCAGCAATGAGTGGCGTTTTTTTGGATATTGTATCAAAATCATCCAAATCCAAGTCAACGCCTGCCCGACCGGCCATGGCCAGCAAATGCACAATAGCATTCGTCGAGCCTCCGAGAGCCATATCGACAGCAATAGCATTTTCAAAAGATTCTCTTGTTGCCAAAGCTCCCGGATCTGGCCCGTCCCAGGCATTATTGACAGCTAGTCGACCAGCCTCGGCAGCTAACCGGAGATGGTTTGCGTCCATGGCCGGAACCGAAGAGGCTCCCGGGACCGTGAAACCCATAACCTCGGCCAGAGCGGTCATCGTTGATGCAGTTCCCATCGTCATACAGTGACCTGATGAACGAGCAATGCCTCCCTCAATTTCTTTCCATTCCTCTTCGCTTAAGTTTCCTGCTCTCTTTTCATCCCAGTATCCCCACACGTCCGAGCCTGAACCGAGGACTTGGCCATGCCAGTTACCCTTAATCATTGGACCCGAAGGAACGTACACGGCAGGAACACCTGCCGAGATAGCACCCATAATTAA
>JAAESJ010000078.1 GCA_024229495.1 Verrucomicrobiaceae bacterium
ATGCTGGCGAACTCTTTGGCATCACGGCTCTTGCGCCCCGCCCCTAGGCCGTCGATGTCAGGAGTCGTGAGCAGCCATTCCGCATTTTCGGGAAATACAGCCCCTCCATAGATGATGGGAATGGGATCAACGGCCTCAAAACCATAGCGATCAGTAAGCCATTGGCGCATAAAGGTGGCGCGTTCAGCGATGTATTCAGGGGGAGCTGGCTCCTCAGCGCCAATCGCCCACTCCGGTTCGTAGACCATGACAGCCCGATTGATCTGATCGGCAGTGATGCCCTTCATCACCGTTTCCATACGCTCGACAAGATCGTTGCTGGGTGTTCCTTTTTCGGTCTCGGATTCACCTACGAGAATGATGGGGCGCATGCCGCTTTCATAAACGGCGTGCAGTTCGCGATTCAATTCCTCGTCGGGCTTATTCATGCGAACCTTCATTTCCCAGTGCCCAACCATACAGAATGCACATCCAGCATCAGCAAGCAATCGAGCAGACACCTCACCGCTGTGCTCTGGATCGGGATAAGCCGAAGAATTCTGGGCACCTGGATCGATGAGCGGCAGTTCCTTAACGGCTTCTGAGATAGTCGACATTGCGGTTGTAGGTGCGCAGAGAATTACTTGTAGCTGGCCAATTAGACTGCCCATCTCCAACTCAAATTGCGATGCAAAAACGCGACATTCCTCAAGGGTCATCGCCATCTTCCAATTGGCGATCGAAATAGGAATTCGTCGGGCCGTAGTCGCAGGCTTAGTTTCCATTATCTTTAAAGCGTAAAGTGTATCTAGTAATGTATCAACTTTGTATCAAGTGGCCGCGGCAGAAAGGAGGCAGGCGGCAAGCCTTAGCCCTCATGATTCACTAGTTCATGATCAGTTGTTCGGGAATTATTGGGTCAGGGTGCTAGGGTCATTGCTAAAATATTGTTTTCGACCTTAAGATGCTGCACATTGAATGATCACAAAATTCTAGAAAATACGACTAATGAAATTCAAGAACATGTTTTTAATCCTCGGGTTCACGATGATCAAGTCAGTTTCGCAAGGAGGAGAACAACCAAATATCGTTATCATCCTGACCGATGATCAGGGCTATGCGGATATCAGCTTCAATCCCGATCACCCTGAGGAAGTCTCAACTCCTCATATGGATGAACTGGCAAGGGAGGGGGTATTTTTCTCGCAAGCCTACACTAGTGGGCACGTGTGCTCACCAACCCGTGCGGGCCTGATGCTGGGTCGCTACCAACAGCGGGTAGGAGTTTATACTGCCGGTGATGGTGGCCGCGGATTTGATCCGGAACTGCCGATTTTTCCGACTTTTTTGCCTAATGAATATACTAGTACTGCAATCGGAAAGTGGCATCTGGGACTCGACGAGGATTTTCCGGAACTCAAGTGGCATGCCTTGAATAGGGGATTCAGCGAGTGTTACAAGTTTATGGGCAGGGGTGGTCACGATTACTTTAAACTGCAGGGGGTAAAGAACAACGATTACGCTCCAATCTACCGCAATAAAAAACGACTCACCGACAATGAATATAAAGGCTACATGACGACGCGCCTTACCGAAGAGGCGGTGGATTTTATCGACAGAAAAAAAGCGGACCCGTTCTTCCTATATCTTGCCTATAATGCGGTACACGCTCCGGCACAGGCACCGAAGGAGGACATCGAGAGATACCAGAAAAAATTTCCTCAGATATCCGAGAAACGCGCAACGCTCATGGCTATGCTTCACCACCTTGACCTTGGAGTCGGCGCTGTGGTTAAAAAGCTCAAAGACGAAAATTTGTGGCAAAACACGCTGCTGTTTTTCCTGACAGATAATGGTGGCTCCAAGGCAATGGAAGCAAATAACGGCATTCTGCGCGGTTTTAAAGGAAGCCTCCATGAGGGAGGTATAAGGACACCTTGGATAATCAGCTGGCCTGAGAAATTCAAGGGCGGACGCACCATTAACACACCGGTCAATTCCATTGACATCCTGCCCACGGCAATTGATGCCACCGACACCAAGGTTCCAGAAGGAACCCAATTTGACGGCAAGAGCATTTTGCCGCTAATCACCGGTCAATCAGACTCCCATCACACGAACATGTTCTGGAACAGCGGACCCCCGAAGGGAGAATGGGCAGTACGTCAGGGCAACTGGAAAGTTCACGGATTGAAGGAAAAATATAGTCTATTTAATCTTGTTGCGGATCCCTCCGAAACTCAAGACCTCGCCGCAGAGAATCCTGTAAAGGCACGCGAACTCTTCGATCTTCATAAAAATTGGCTCAAGACGATGGTTCAATCTGCCGGTACCGGAAAAGCTTCGCTATTACCTGCTGATGACGCGAAAGACAAAAAAAATCCGCGGGAGCTTAAAAGAGAACAAAAACGTGAAGAGCGCAGGAAAATGCGTAAACAAAAAAAAATCAAACCTCAAGTAAAGACGCCAAACGTTCTGTTCATCGTATGCGATGACCTGAATACGCATGTCGCACCATCGGGATACAGATTGATTCAAACTCCCGCTTTGGATGATTTAGCCGCAAATTCCATGACGTTCCGCCGTGCCTATTGTCAGTATCCTGTTTGCGGACCTTCACGCGCCTCATTCCTCAGTGGATTGTATCCCGAAACGACAGGAGTCCTTAACAACACTGCGGACATTCGGAAATCTCGTCCGGACAGTGTTTCCATGCCGGAACAATTCAAAGCCAACGGCTACTGGACCGCTAGCGTAGGAAAGATTTTCCATTCAACGCGTCATCAACAAGGCGAAGTTGCTTGGCATGAACAAATTATGTTTCAGAATGACGAATTGCCTCTGATAACGAGGGCACGGCAAACTTATGAAGCTAAAAATGGTTCAGTCGATTTGCGTGCCAATCGGAAAAACTGGAAAGCCCACCTGCAGAAACTCTCAACGCAGACTAGGGGACAAACGCCCCCAGGATACGGGCCAACGGGACTAAAGGATGAACAGCACAAGGACGGCAAAAATGTGAGGCAAATCATAAGTTGGTTCGACCAGAAAAAATATGGCGAGAAACCTTTCTTCATTGCATGTGGAATTCAAAAACCACATGTGCCCTTTCTGGCGCCACAAAAGTACTTTGACCAGTATCCCCTGAAAGAATTAAAGTTTCCTCTAAGCCCCGCTAATGACTGGAAAGACATCCCAGCGCTCGCCATGGTGAAACGGTTCCAATCTTTTGGTTTCGAGATGGGTCGCGAAAACGACAGTTTGCGAAGGGAATACACTCAGGCCTACCATGCGTG
>JAAESJ010000079.1 GCA_024229495.1 Verrucomicrobiaceae bacterium
AGCATCAGGGTCGAGAGGCAGGTGCTGTAGAGTTGGACATCTGCGCCGACGCTGTTGGCATGGCCTCCTCCTGCGGGCCAGCTGCCATCCTGCTGCTGGGCCTTGGCCACCACGGTTTGGTAGGAGTCATTGTATCCACGCCAGTGCTTACCCTGCTTCTGGAAGGCGGCCTGCGAATGGTAATACCAAGCGTATAGGTTGGCCCCACCATAGCCTGCCGGTTTCTTGGAGATAATCAGGTCAAGGGCCTTGTCCTCAAGCTTTGACGGGCTGCCGAGCATGCGGGCACAGACAGTGCCGACGCCGGTCAGGGAGAGCTTCCCCTTTTGTCCGTCGTTTACCCGGTAGCGGTAGAAGCCGGCGGTTCCGTTCGGGTCCTCGGCGGCTTCAAGATAACGAACCGCTTTTTTCTTTGCGGTTGTCAGGCCGGAAAACTTGAGCCCGGTGAATTCCGCCGCCTTGAGGGCCTGGATGTTCCAACCCGCGACAGAAAGGTCGCCGGTACCGTTGGAGCCGTAGGAGTAGAGCCATCCACCGCCGTTGGTCTGCCCTTCAATGACGATAGGAACCGCCTTTTTCAATGTCGGGGAGATACGCTTGAAGGGCTTGCGCGCGTTCTTGTTCAATGAATAGGCTTCGCCCAGTGCATAAACGGCAATGCCGTGTTCGTAGGACATGTTACGGTCGTTGGAACTCATCATGTAGCCCTTGTTCACTTCGGCAACGTTGATCAGGAACTCAATGGCGGCCTTGACGTTCTGGCCGAATTCCGGCGAGTCGACGGTTTCACAGTGGCCACAGAAGGCCAATAATGCGAAGGCGGTCATGGCAACCGGGAATTTTCCGGTTCCGAAGCGTCCGTCCTGTTGTTGCTGAGTCTTGATCCAGCGCAGTGCCTGGAGCACTTGCTTGTCATAAGCGGCCTTACCACCGGCCTTGCGCATACGGGATACCCGGTCCGCAGCATTGCACCGGCCTTTCATCACGCTGGGAACACCCATGCCGCCGCCAAGTCCATCGCCGAAACCACCACCACCGAAACCGTTGCCGAAGGATGATCCAAGGTCCGGTGAATCAATGTTCGTGACCGAGGGAACCGAGACCGGTGATGCTTTATTGGCCGAGATGACATTGCTCGGACTGGAGGAAGGGCGAGAGGGCTTCTGCCGAACGCTTTGCTGGAATTGTTTCTTTTCAACGACCGCTTTTTGTTCGCCCTGGCTCGCAGAAACGATCAATTCAATTTCCTCCTCATTGAGTGTAACGATTGTCCACCATGCAAGGAGGACAAAAAGCAGGGCAACAATACCCATTGATATGCCAAGTGAGATAGCCTTGTTGCGGTTCGCCAGTTTTTGGGAAAGCGTCTCCATTGAGTTTTCCTCAATGATGGCGGCATTTCCTACAGTAGAGGGAACCTGCCCGTAGGCCGGGTCGGCAATGTAACTTCCCTGTGCCGCATTCTGGAATGGTGCGGGTGCTTGTCCATATCCCGAGGATTGTTGAGGGTATGGGTTGTTGGGATCGTGCGGCTGCTGTTGCATGGAATGAATAATGTCTTGGGGGTGATCGCGCTGGCAATGACTAGCCTGTAGTCGTAATCAAATCTTTGGACTTAAAAGATAACTTGTTGTGGGCATTCTGCCAAGTGCAGATTCAAGGACAAAGGGATGCCAGGGTATCGTTGGTGGTGGGACGCTGCATTTCCTGTTTGCACCTCGTATCGTTAGGCTAATTTATAGTAATTATCAAAGTTATTAAAAGTCTGTTATTTTTTGCAGTCCATTCTCGAAGCATGCTAATGGGCTTTACCCTCTACATATAATTCACATGGAAAACGGATTTTCAGATTTTTTCAGGGAAAAATTAATCCATTAACAACTTCAACCTTCAGGGTGAATGTTGACCAAGAGATTCACCCGGCATGGCTCTCAGCGGATGATTAATGCACCGTGCATGATTCGCCAGTGCCCGGGGAAGGTGCAAAGGAAGGGATACGTTCCTGCAGCAAGGGGGCCAAGTTTGAGGGTGGTGGTTGTTCCCGGATCGAGTAGCCCGGTTGCGCTGATTACCTCTTCACTTTGTGGCACGTATCCGATTTCAATGGCTCCGGCAGCAGTGATGAGTTTGTCGGCAGCTGCGCCCAGTCGCTGTTTGGATCCTGGTTTGCCAAGCACAAAATTATGCTGCAACAGATCGGGGTTGGTGACAATGATTGCGATGGGTTTGCCCGCTTTGGCCTCGAGCGTGGACTGGTCGAACTTGAGGCCTTCTGCGGCATTGATCCTGAGTAACTGGTGGGTCTTGGCCAGTTCGGCAGGATCCTCGGTCGGTTTCTTCATGACCACTTTAGGCTTGCCGATAGTGTTCTTGATCCGGTTGCCAAGCTCAGTTGGGTTGACTGCGATTTCATTGAGGACCCTGGAGAGCTGCACGGCTGTTGCGTGTGTTGTCAGGTTGGCGGCAACAATGGACTCGGTGTCCTCGCCGATATCCACTCCCTGGCCGGCATCGAGCTGGATCAACTCAATGTCGTCGAAGTAACCTTTCCCCTTGGCTGAGCCCCAGCCCCCAAAGAGGCAGTTAATGCTGATCGTGCCGCGATCATCCGTCCTGAACCTTACGCTGACCTTTTTCCAGTCACTGTCGCCCTTTACTGTTGAGGTGCGTGGCTGACCGGGCAGGGCATGGATGTTGAGCTGGGCACCGGGGCCCGTGGCTCCTTCGCTCTTCAGCCAAGCGCTAAGGATGTAGCTGGTGCGTTTTTTCACTTTGAGGTCACAGTGCATGGAAGTGTTTGCTCCCGTTTGTGACTCGATCATCAATGCATATCCCTTCCCTCCGCGTCCCGGTTGCACGACCTGATGGGTGGCTTTGCCGCCGTAGTTGCGCACCCGCCACTGTTTTGGCAATGTTCCGTCGACTGCCTCAAAGCCGGGGTTGAGGATGAGGTTGTCTTTTGGAATTTCAACCGGCTTCGTGGCGCCGGTGGCGACGGCCGCTTTTGACTCTGCAAGCGCAGCCTGCAGGTAGCCTGCGCCATGTCGGGCTGAGGCCATCTGGAATGCCGTGGGTAACCAGCGGTCACCGGTAATCCCGGAATCCTTGCGCATTGAGAACAGAGCGCGGCCGATTGCCTCATTGGCAGGTATCTCGGAGAGTGCGAGCAGGGCATCCTTGCGCACCTGGGGATCAGGGTCCCGTTGCGCGGTATTGAGGATAGAGGGAGCAATCGAGGCAGTGCGTGGTGCCACGGAGGATGCGGCTCGTCTTGCCCCCGGTGATTGATGGCTAAGTCCTGACTCGACCACCCCGTTATCAACGGCGCCGAGGCCATGTAATGCCCATAGTGCATGGATTGCGCCGCCGGCCACGCCAATCTCATCCGGTTGGGATTCCTTGATGATCGCTTTCAGGGGAGCGACAAAAGTGGCCTTGTCGCCACTCTCGACAATGAGCCTTTGGGCATGCATGCGCCACAGCAGGTTGTCACTCTCAATGGCCTGCAGTAAATCAGCCGGCTTTTTCTTCGAAAGGTCAAATGTTTGACTCGGCTTGCCTCCCTGAGCAGTGAAACGGTAAATCCTGGTCCGTGTGTAGTCGCGAAGAGGGGATTCGAAGGCATTGCCTCTTCCTCTCTTGGCATCAAAGCCACCGCGTCCCCTGTTGGGTGTCGGATTGTGCTGGATGAGGAAGCTGTACCAGTCGCTCATCCATATTGCCCCGTCAGGTCCTACTTCTGAGTAGATGGGGGAGAACCATTCATCAGCGGATGCGACCAGGTTCCAGCCATTTTCCGCGACAAAATGAGAGCCTTCCGGCTTGAGCTGTGCCCTGTAGACAAGGTTACCGGTTGGCGCGTTCACCAGCGCGGAGCGGTTCCACCAGTCTTTAGGAAAGCTTCTTGCCGTGTAGAGGTGATGACCGGCAGCTGCGGTGAAACCTCCGAAGACATCTACTTGCCGGTAGTTGGGCGTGATAGGGAAAAACTTCTTGTTGGAATCAATGCCCGGCAGTGAACCGGGCTGGTCCAGGCCCTCAAAGCGCTCGTAGTGAGTCCTTGCTATGGGCATGTATACACTGGATTGATTGTTGGCTGTGGAGATGAAAACGTCATTATTTTCCGAGAAGCCAAGTCCCCAGGTATTGTTTGAAGTTCTGCCCAGGTATTCCAGTTGCGAACCATCGGGCTTGAACCTGTAGACTCCCTGCCCGAAGCGGTGCTGCTTATCTCCCACCTTGCCGTTGAACCCGGCATACCCCATGACACCCCAAATCCAGTTGTCGAAACCATACTTCAGGTTTGACGGGCCGGCATGGGTGTCCCCGGTGCTCCATCCGGAGATGAGCGTTTTCCTGACATCAGCCTTGTCGTCGCCATCAGTGTCCTTCAGGAAGATAAAGTCGGGTGCCATCTGAACAATCACGCCACCCCGCGCAAAGCACATGCCGGTGGGGATAGAGAGCTTGTCGGCGAAAAGTGTTGCCTTGTCGGCCTTTCCATCACCGTTGGTATCCTCGAGTATTCGGATGCGGTCCTTGCCCAGTTCTGTGGGTTTGAGCTCGTTCGGGTAATCGCGGGTTTCAATAACCCAGGCTCTCCCGCGTTCATCCCAGTCAATCTCGATGACACTGTAAAGGCCAAGTTCCTCTGAGGCAAAGAGTGAGATGTCGATCCCGCTGGAAACCTGGGTCAGCTTCAGGGAGTCCTCAGGACTGAGCGGCTGGTGAACCTTAATAGGTTGTGGGCGTCTCTCGTAGTTTGGCACAAGGTCCCCGTCACGACGGACGAGCTCAGGGCTCTTTACCGAAAGGAATTCCTTGGCTTTCTTTTCACCAATTGCCCATAGCAGGCCACGATAGACCAGGTCATGGAATCCCGGTTTTTCCCATGTCCTTTGGTCGTGCCCGTAAGCGGTGTAGAATACCCGGCCCTTGCCGGGTTCTCTTGTCCACGTCCATGGTTCACCTTCCCGGGTCTGGAGGATGTCCCGGTCATTGGTGCCTTTGTGGTGGACGTAGGTCTCATCCCAGGTCTCGAATCCGTTGAAGCCTTTCAGGATTGGGTGTGAGGGTTTCTCGATCTTGGTGGTGAACGTGCCGGTGCCGTGTGATTTGAACTGGCCGCCGACAAGCTTCACGTATTGGATTGAGTTAAGAAAGCAATACGATGCGCAATGAATGGGCAGGAAAGCGCCACCTCCATAGACGTAGCTGAGGATGCCCTTTTCCTGTTCCTCGGTGATTTTGCCGATATTTGCATAAATCATCAGCGCATCGAACTTTTCTAGTGTTCCGTCGTACAGGCAGTCCGGATTTGCGGTGTAGGTGAAGTTGATGCCTCTTGGCCCCAGTCCCTGCATGATTTGCGGAATGCGTTCCGCCGGCCTGTGATGGCCGTTATCGCCAAGGAACAACACCTCGAGGCGCTTTGCCTCCGAAGTGCCGATAAAGCTGATTAAGGTGAGGAGCGTGAGGAGGGATTTCATTGGGATTATGAGAGGGTGAACCCGGGTAATTTCTTCAATTCGCCGCCGGCCAGGGCACTTTCATGCGCGATGATCCCGGTGCATGTCCAGTTTGCTGATTGGGTGGCATTGGGAAATGGGTCGCGATCCTCGGCAAGTGCCGTGAGGAATTCATGGACGAGGTGAGGGTGCGAACCGCCGTGTCCGGCGCCCTGGGTAAAGCTCAGGTGCTCTTCTCCCTCATCTCCTCCATAGACGCCACCGGTTGTGAAGGGTGCAATCTCCTCAGGCAACAGGTGAGCGTAGTCAGGGCACTCGACCTTCTCGGGTATTTCAGGCTCGGGTTTCTTTGCCGTGTGCAGGATCAGGGGCTCGCCTTCAACCAGTGGCCACTCCATGGCTTTCTTGTCTCCATAGACCTCGAAGCTTTCCCGATATTGCCTGGCAACGTCGAAGAGTGAACGATAGATATAGGCGCTGAGGTCCGAGTCCTTGAACCTGATGTGGGTGGATTCAACCGCGAAGGGTGAGTTGTAACACCCATGCATCTCTTCACGTATCGTTCCTGAAGGAAAACAGGATACGTATTCAGCCTGTCCCTTGGTGAGACCCAGGACAGGACCGACGCAATGGGTTGCGTAATGCATCGGGGGAAGTCCTGGCCAATATCCGGGCCACCCATCCATGTCCTGCTGATGGCTTGCCTTCAGAAACTGGATTTTTCCCAGTTCGCCTTTTTCATACATTTCCTTGGCGAAGAGAAATTCCCTGGCATAGACCACCGTCTCCATCATCATATACTTGAGGCCCGTCTCCCTGCACAGGTTGACGATTGTTTCGCAGTCATCCACGGAAGTTGCCATTGGCACCGTGCAGGCAACATGCTTCCCGGCCTTCAGTGCCGCGATCGACTGCTCGGCGTGGTTGGGAATCGGCGTGTTGATATGAACAAAATCAACCTCGGGGTCGGCAAGCACATCGCTGTATTCCTGGTAACGGGTCTCGATGCCGTATTTGTCACCGATTTCAGTCAGCGATGCCTCTGTCCTCTGGCAGATGGCATACATGTTTGCTTGTGGATGGCGCTGGTAGATTGGGATGAACTCGGCGCCGAAGCCAAGGCCGATGATTGCAACATTGTATTTCTTGTCGTTCATGATTTTTGGAATTGTGCGTTAATCATACATTTTTCAGGGTCGTTGTCGATAGCGGGAACCCAACGCAAATGTCCGTCCCTATTACCGGGCATTTTGGCGGGATTATGAAATGCAGGCCATGCCCCGCATTCGGCTTGCCTCTCATGCTGTTCCGGCTTTAGTCATAATTATGATTTGGCGTTGGATGATCATTCATTTGTTCCGTTTAAGGAAAGAATTCGCCGCCCCAACTTCCCTTAAACCCCACGAAAAAAGAAGCAGGGACGGCTGTATCTCTCGATATTACTAATAAACTTCCGGCGATGCAGAATTTGGACGGATTATTTTGATCTTATTTGCTATTGAAATTGCGACATGCGAACATTTTTCCTGATGATCAATTAAGCAATGCTTTCAGTGGGACACAGTGGATTTCAGGGAAGGCGCGATTTCCTGCGTGTAGGAGGGCTTGGCTGCCTGAGTTTGGCTGACATGCTGGCCTGGAAAGCAAAGGCGGCCGAGGCGGGACTGCCGGTAAAGGACAAGTCAGTGGTTTTCCTGTTTATGCACGGCGGTCCGCCACAGACGGAGACATTTGATCCCAAAATGGATGCGCCGGCCGGGGTACGAAGCGCTATCGGGGAAGTGAAGACGAATCTTCCGGGGATCTCCTTCGGATCAACCCTGCAACGGCTTGCCCGCCTTGCCGACAGGATGGCGGTGGTTCGCTCTTTTGTCACCGGTAACGGGAATCATGATATCAAGCCGATTGTTGGCAAGGATTCCATGGGGGCAAATCTTGGATCGCTTTACTCTCGGGTTGCGGGTGCCAATCGTGTTGAGAGTGGCATGCCGACCAATGTTGCGTTGTTTCCCCGGGCTGTTGTTGCCGGGGCACAGGAAAGGGTGAAGCAATTCGGCAATTTCATTGCCACCGGGCCACTGGGCCAGTCTTGCGCGCCTTTTGTCCCCGGTGGCGGCGGAGAGCTGCAGCGGGACATGACATTGTCCATGCCACAGGGGCGTTTGGATGATCGTCGACGCCTGCTTTCCAATGTGGATGCCTTGAGGCGTGAGGTTGATGTGAGCGGAGCGATCGAGGGTCTGAATGGATTCCAGCAGCAGGCATTTGACACCATCTTGGGTGGTGCGGCAGATGCCTTTGATCTTTCACGCGAGGATCCCCGAACCGTGGAGAGGTATGACACTGCACCACTGATACCCTATTCATCAATTCGCAGGGTGTGGAATAACCACAAGAATTACAGGGATCATGTCAACTCCCTCGGCAAGCTGATGCTCATGGCCCGGCGACTGGTTGAGCGGGGTTGCGGTTTTGTCACTGTCACCACAAACTTCGTGTGGGATTTTCATGCTGATAAAAATAATGCCACGGTGCGTGAGGGGATGCATTATGTCGGGTTACCCTTCGACCATGCGGTTTCAGCATTCATCGAGGATATACATGCGCGTGGGCTCAGTGATAAGGTGTTGCTCGTGTGCTGTGGTGAGATGGGGCGCAACCCGAAGATCAATGCCAAGGGTGGGCGGGATCACTGGGGCAAACTCGGTCCGCTGATGCTCTCCGGAGGGGGGCTAAAGATGGGGCAGGTCATAGGGGAATCGACTCGTGATGGCGGTGAGCCAAACAGTGAAGCGGTTACGCCCGGTAATCTGCTGGGCACGATCATGCATACCCTGCTTGATGTCGGCGAGGTGCGATTGATGGAAAGTCTTCCCAGGGAGGTAAGGTCCCTGATTGCCGGTTCCGAGCCGATCAGTAACCTTGCCTGATCAATCAACTTAATGTTCCGGCTAGCGACGGGAATATGTTAAGTGCAGGCGATGGTTTGTTCGCTGGGGTTGACGGGTCATGATCTTGCATGGAAGGATTGGTTGATGCGCGATACCGTAAGACTTAAGCCTGTATTAGTCGATGCCATGGGGCGGAGCGGAACGACTGTAATGATGAGGCTGCTGGCAAGTTCACCGGCAGTCTTGGCCGAGCGAGAATACCCTTATGAGTCACGCTACCTGACTTACTTCGCTTCGCTCTCGAGGATGCTTGATGGTGACTCTGGATTGGCTGAAAAGTGGCAACGTGGCACCATGATGAAGGAGCCGCCCGGTCAGATAGGAGGCTTGCCATGGCGTCAACTTGTCCCTGATTCCAAGGCGCTTGCTGGCAATTGCCTGCAAGACCTTTGGGATCGCTTCTCTGCCGGTGTGACCGGAGGTGAAACCCATTACATTGAAAAGGTGTCCCGCTGGGTTAGCGAGTATATTCCCACCATTATCCCGGGAGCTAGAATTATTCATCTCATACGTGACCCACGAGATGTCTGGTTGTCGGTTACTGCATTCAATGCCAAGCGCGGTTATGGTGCTTTTGGGCGTGAGGATGATGATAGCGATGAAGATTTCCTGTCAGGATTTATAGAAAGGGTGGGTAAGCGTATGGCGCCGTTACTGGATCGAGAAATAGGTGGTCAGGAAATGTTAATACGCTACGAGGATTTCATATCTGATACGGACTCTGTAGTCAGTCGATTGAGTGAGTGGCTGGATTTGGAACTTGATGCCACTGTGCTTACTGAACGCATTCAGGCGCATGTCACTGCTCCCAGTGTAGGGAAGTCGATTTACCGCTGGAAGCGTGAATTGTCCCGCGGGATGTGCAAGCGATTTAAGCGGGATATGGGCGATGTGCTTCAGGGCCTTGGCTATTCCTGAAGGATTGTGATCCTGTCATGCAGCTCTGCACAACGATGAGGCGCGTATGGGGCAGACCGACAGCATAGAAAGTAGGGTGTTTGCCGCGAGAATTGTATTTTTTGAGTGTGATCTCAGCAATAGTGTGTATGAATTGGGTCGCGGAGAGTGCTACTGTGCTCTCGGTTATCAACTCAACTGAACTGAACATAAAAACATGAAAAAGAACATTCTGACAATATTGGCAATGTGTGGCGTCGTAGCCGGGTTTGCCGCAAATTTCGCGACGGCTGCTGAAGAAGAGAAGAAGGCCAAGAAGAAGGCTGATCCTGCTGCCCGGTTTGCAAAACTGGACAAGGACAGCGATGGCAAGATTACTGCAGAGGAATTGAAGGCTGGTTTCAAGAAAAAGCCGGAGATGGCTGAGAAAATCCTTAAGGCCAAAGACAAGAACAAGGACGGGAACCTCAGCAAAGAGGAGTTCGTAGCGAAGCGGACACCGAAGAAGAAAGGTGATGCCGCCAAGAAGCCTGCCAAGAAGCCTGCCAAGAAAAAGGACGCGGAATAGGGTTTTATTTTAATCGCTTCCTGTAAAGGAAGGTCAACTGCCCTGCGGAATCATCATTCTGCGGGGCAGTTTTTTTTATCCTAATGAGTTTAGCGCAGACGCATGATGCGGTAGAAGCGACGGGTATTTTCCGGTGAGTTTTCCTGCCACTGGAGAAGTTCACCTTCGACGCCGGCAACGAGATAGCCGCCTGGGGAGTCGCGCCAAATGGAGAGGTCGTTGGTGAATTGAACCTGGTATTCGCCAAGTGGTGCGCCCTGCCAGGCTAGGGTCAGGGGCATCCTGTTGATGAATTCCGCACGGAGGGCTACTTCTACTGCCAGGTTTTCTGCAGGGTTGCTGCCGGCAGCAAGTTCCTCGGAGTTTGGAATTCCGTCACCGTCAAAGTCGTTTTGCCCATCCGGAATCCCGTCGGGAGTCATTGAACCGTCGTTACCGGTACTGTCGACGCTGTCTGCGCGGAAAGGATTTTGCAGGCCGCTGATATTCGGGGAAAAATCCCGGACTTCATCGAAGTTGCGAATTCCGTCCCGGTCCCTATCAATAGCGATGCGTTCACCGCATAATCTCGGTACACAGGTAAAGGTGAGGGGGGTTGTCGGCGTGGCACGCATGAGCAGTTTCCCGGTGGTTTCGCTGATGGTGCCTGAGTCAGTGCCGAAGCGGTTGTTGCCAAGGTAGAGCCATCCGCGCGGGATGCCGGAGATTGTTGAATGTGCAACGAGTTCAACCTTGCTGGCTTCAGCCAGGGAGAGGAAGATCTGCAGTCTGGCAGTTGGGCTTTGTGCAGTAAGGGTTTCCTGTTGTCCCACCGCTGCGTGGGCATCCTTGCTGGCGGTTCCCGGCGGTTCAAAGGCATCTGCCGTCCCCGGAAATTCTGAGCCACTGAACGCCAGCATCAAGGCGACCATGTCAGCAACCTGCTGGTTGTCATCGGGCTCAAAGGCACTTGCCGAGAGGAAACGGGAGAGCCCGTCAATACTGCCATCATGAAGGAAGCCAAATCCTGACCTGCTCCGGGTTGAAGTCATGTCGAATCCCGTCTTGTCGTAGGATGTGCGTGTTTGAGGAATCTTGAAAGCGCGCTGACTGGAACCATCAACTGAGACCAGTGCGTGATGAGTCTCGCCGTTTTGGCCTGCGGGAATTGGTGTAAAGTTAATGAAGTCCAGCGCGGTGTCGCTGCCCAGGCCGGTGGGAAGCGTGTGACAGGTGACGCAGGCGAAACTTCCCCTGTCGATACCGCGATCAAAGGGGCGGTAGGTTTCCTCGAGGGCACGCAGTGCGTTGCCGTTGGGCATTGGCCGCCCGGCTTGCCCGAAGCGCCCGCTGGTGACATGCCCGGGTAACGGCAGGTCAGTGGGTAGTGAGTTGTCGAGGTTGCGGAAAGGGTTGGGAGGAATGGTTATTGTCGCAAGATAGTCTTCGAATTCCTGCATTTCCGCGGTGTTCAGCCGCGCATCATCACCGAGCAGGGTTTCAAAGGCATCATTAAAGGCCTCGATCCCGTCACGGTCACCGCGCCAGTGATGCGGTTCTTTGCCGATGATGTCCTGCATGGTTTGGGTGGTCATCGGTCCTTTCATCGGGTGAAAGTCGGTAAAGTTAGACCCTAGGCCGGGGAATCCCGCGCCAAGGTTGTGCCTGGCCTCATCAATGGCAATCATGCTTCCGGCGGGGTCGCCGAGATCCCATGCCAGACGATCTGTGCGAGCGTCCACGTGGCATGCAGCGCAGGAGACATGGCCCAGGCCGGAGGTTTGGTGAGTGTCGTAGAGATGCCGGCGACCCGTGCGGACGCTTTCCGGGGTGGGGTCAAAGAATGCAACCCGGGCAGTCTCACGGCGTGAGTTCATGTTGATCACCGATAGGGTTCCCTCAAAACGGTTGAGGACGTAGAGTTGATTGCGCGGGTGATCTACCACGATTCCTGTAGGTCCTTCGCCGACCTCAATATTGCTCTCACCCGCAATTCGCTGTCCCGAGCCATTGATAACAATGACATTATTGGATCCCATGCCGGTGACGTAGGCGAGACTACCATCGGCCTTCCAGGCAATGCCACGTGGGTCACCGATGGATTGTTCACGATTGATGCCCGTGGTGATGTGACTGGTGTAGTCGAGGTGGGGATTGAGGTCCCCGGTCTGGCTTGCCAGCGTAACGGGGTTCACAAGCCCATAGGTTACACGCACAAAGATTCCGTTGAGGTTTGGCTCAAAGCGCACCTCGTTGATGGCATCGGTTCCGACAGTGAGGATTTCCCCGCTTACCGGGTTTACTCCGGTTGCCATGCAGAGGTTCATCAGGCCCGTTGCGTAGCTTACCGAACCACTTGCGGTATCGATGATGGCGAGATCATTGTCGATCAGGTCCCAGCCATCCACGCGCCCGGAGTTTGAGGACAGAGGGCCGCTTATCATTTCCGACCAGTCCGCATTATTATCATCAAGCCATTTTCCCTGCTGGTCTTTTCTGACGATCAGTCCCACAGGAGGGGGGGCTGGATTACCACTTTTCTTCTTGGGTTGAAAGGAGGAGCCGTTGTTTGGTGGAGGATTAATACCTCCATAGGGGCCGCGAGGATCAGAAACTGCATTTGGGGGGAAACTGATCACATCATTGCCACTTCCACCGGCCATGATGGTTGAATTGTTTCCCGACTCGAATATGGCGACATAGACCCGGTCTCCTTCGGGGCTGGAGCAGAGGGCCCGCGGATCTTCCCCCTCAATGGCTATAGTGAGTGGTGGCGCGGAGATATCGCCGGGATTGAAGACCAGGACGGTGTCGGTTTGCGAGCAGGACACGTAAGCACGTTCCGGGTTGCCGGCAAAGATGACATCGGCCGGTTCGTCATCGGTGTACAGGGTTGCCGTGACAATTTGCTTGCTGATATCAACAATACTAACCGAATCCGAAAGCTGGTTTACTACCCAGATTTCGCTGTTGTTGCGGTAGGTTACGCTGACAGGGTCGATGCCAACGGTGATCGTGCCTACCGGCTGCGGAAGATCGCCGGTCAGGTCGAAGAGTTCGACACGCTGATCTGCGGTATTGCACACCGCGAGAGTGTTGTGGTCAGGGCTAATGGCCATAGGCCGAACCTGGGGCGTCTCGAAATTGACAAAGTCCGCATAAGCATGCGAGCAAATGGCCAAAGTCAGTGCGACTGTAAGCAGTGTCTTAAGTGGGGGCACCTTTTGGGTAATTTAAACCGGGATCATGACTTATAGCAAGTGGAGTGATGGTGCTTACTGCCGTTTCTTATTGATGTGCCCCTTTCAGGGAAGGCAGTTCAGGGAGCTCTTTGAGCACCAGTATTTCTTGCGGAGTGTATTTTGCCCAGGTTATCCGGTCTAGGTAGTTGGGAAAGTCATGATAAAAGAATCCATCCTTTGGAGTTAGTGAAAATTTGCCGGCGAGTTGTTGGCTAATTGCCAGAAGAACGCGTGACTCATCGACAACCGGGACATTCAGGGTGTCGAGTGACCAGCTTAAATAGTCGATGACTTGAAGTTTATTGGAGACTGGAGATGGGAGCAGGTGTTTTTGATAGTCCTCATCAAGCTTTGCCACACCCGTGGGTGTTAGGACCAATTGCATTCGCTGTTGTTGGCCAGAATAAAGGTGAAAGGAGAGGTAAAGTGGCCATGCCCGCATCATTGAGAGCATCGGCATGAAGAAGAGCAGCAACCCGACAGTCCAGACGAGAAGTTTTCCCCGTGTCCCGGGGATTGGGGTTCCCAACCCGGATTTAAAATTCCAGAAGAGCACGATGGCCAGTGCGATCATGACGCTGTTCCATGGCAGGATTACCAGGTTGTCTCCATTAAATATCGGACCAAGGAACAGAAGGATTGCAAGGTGCATGAAGCACACCAGTACAACTGCAGGGCGGCGCGAAGCGGGAAACACAAGAAGAATCCCGATAAGAATTTCCAGAGGGCCAGCGATCCAGTATCCGTTCTCGATGAGGGGGCGCAGTGCTTCTGGGGACTGGCTTAGGAAGTCTTCTTTTACCCAACTGCCATAGAATTGGGAGAAGCCGTGGTTGCACTTGTGTATACCCGACCATAAATAGGTCGCGATTGATACTCGGCGGACCAAGTTCATAAAATACAGTGGATTCGTCTTGGGAGATTCCATTGGAATGAGAATGAGAACCGTCAGCCAGTATTGGTAGCACCAGGGCTGCCAGCGAAGTTGATCTAGCAGAGCCAGCATAAGGCCTGCCGCCAAGGCGATGATTCCCCCGATGACGCGGTGGGACGGGACAGCTGCAAATACCGTGCAACCGATCAGCAGAATCCCGGAAAGCAGCACATCAAGTTCCCCTGGCACATGCGTGAGGAGTGAGAAAAGCGCCACCTTGGGGAATTGCCGGTCTGCTGCAAACCAGAGATTTTGAGACATTAGCATGCTCATCGTGACTCCAGCGAGGACAATGAACCGCACTAATTGTGCACGGTGTTGCTCGGTTTCGGGCTTCATTTAAAATGAATCGTGGATGTGCTGGACATCAGCGTCTGCGTGGTAATGTATG
>JAAESJ010000080.1 GCA_024229495.1 Verrucomicrobiaceae bacterium
GCGGCATCCTGTAATGGTTCTACTCAACTCTGCAATCTCCAACCTCCTCGGAGGGGTCTCCCAGCAGGCAGATTCTCTGCGGGGAGTCTCTAGCTGTGAGGTTCAGACGAATGCGTACCCATCACCAGTAAGTGGTCTGGTGAAACGACCAGCGGCTCAGTTCATGACCGATGCCCTCGGGGACTACTTCACTGGGGACAAGACCACCAACGCAGCCTCTCACATCATCAATCGTGATAGTGAGGAGAGATACTTAGTTGTCATCTCCAACAACGATGTTTCGTCTGATGAGGACGTTGCCCCACTGGCTGTGTGGGACTTGGTGAACAACGTCAGTGTGCCTGTGTTCTTTGACCTGCGGGTCCACACGTACCTGAACGCCGGTAACGCCAATGACACGTTCCGGTTCGCTACAGCGGGTGATGTCACCTTCATCTGCAACAAATCCCGCCCCATAAGGGCGGAGACGGACCTGACGGATGTTCAGGATGGCCTGGGTCTTGTGCATGTTCGGCAGGGAGCGTATGACACCAAGTACAACATCACCATTGATGGTACCACAGTCACACATGAGACCCACAAGACTGCAGAGAATGCA
>JAAESJ010000081.1 GCA_024229495.1 Verrucomicrobiaceae bacterium
CGTCCCAGGCCTCGAACTCCTTGACACCGGCCATCGCCGGGTGCCCCGCTTCCACCACCTTGGCGGCGAAGGTGCCCCCCTTGTGGCTATCGAAACGCCCGCCGACCAACTGGTCGAACCCTGGTTCGTTGCCAAAGCACCAGCTAGCGCAATGAACTGGCACGAAGCCTCCGCCGCCCTCGACGTAGCCCTTCAGGTTTTTCCACTGCCCGGGCGTGATCTTTCCATGGTTCGCATACAGCAGCACCGCGTCGAACTTGTTTAGGTATGCCGCATCGCCAAGAGCTTCCTCGACGGTTGTGACGTAATCAAAGTAGATGGCATCCCGCCCTAGCCCCTTGGCCAGCATCGGATAGAACTTGTTGCTGTTGTGGTGCTCGCTCTCGTGGCCGAGGAACAGCACGCGGATTGGGCCCGATTTCGGCTCAACCTTGGCTTTGGGCGCAGCGAAAATAACCAGCACGAAGGCGCTGGCAACTGCGGCAATCAGCGGGGGGAAAAGAATTCGAGTTCTCATAGCATGTTTCTTTGTGTTGGTGTTGGTGTTGGTGTTGGTGTTGAAAAATAGGAGTCTGTCTATCACTCCCACTGGCAGCGAATTTGGATACTCAATCGTCGGGTCAGTCTCACTTTTTCTTAATCACCGCTGCCTTGATCAATTCGCGCGCCTCAATCGATTTGGAAAGTAACAAAATAGGCGAGGTGGTCCGAGGCCGTTCGGTCAGAATTTTCAGTCCCTTCCTTTAAACTTTTCCATTTGGAGTTAAACTGAAAAACGTAATCAATTTGACGACCGTTTTTTGCCTCCGCCTTTACCGGAAATGTTTGGATAGATTTGCCGATAGCGGGATTTAACCAACCCTGACTGTAGAGAGCCTTCACGGTCGGGGAGTTGGGCAGGGCGTTAATATCTCCTGCCAGCAGGACAGGCTGTTTCGTTTTCTTAGCGGTTTGACCAATCAACTCAACAGAACGGAGGCGAGCTTCTTCACTATTGTGGCTTAAATGGGTCGAAATGAAAGTGATCCCACGAGTTTTGTTTTTGGATGTTGGAAATTCGATCGTTGCAACAATCAAGTCTCGTGGATGACAACCACCGGGCAGAGGTACGATCTTTTGGCGTACAATGGGATAACGGCTGAGCACAGCGATGCCTCGAAAACCGTCTTCGCCAATTGTTCGTGCATACAGGCCTTTTGGTCCTGCCAGTTTGGGGTAATTCTTTTTATAAGGATCCTGATTGATCTCAGGGTAAGTTCCTGTGGCCTCATATATGAAATATTTTAAGCCGGTGAGTCGGGCCAATTCCTTGGTTTGATCGAGACGTTTACTGCGAATCGCATTGTGATCGACTTCCTGAAGGGCGACCAGGTCAGGATTGACCGATTGTATCACCTTCGCGATTCGATCGACTCCGGATCTTGCTGCATAAATATTGTAAGTGAGGACGGTTAGGGTCTTCTTCGTCAGCGCCTCTTCGACGCTCGTAACGTAATCAAAGTAGATGGCATCCCGCCCGAGCCCCTTGGCCAACATCGGGTAGAATTTGTTGCTGTTGTGATGCTCGCTCTCGTGGTCGAGGAACAGCGCCCGGATCGCGTCCGCTTTCGGTTCCGCCTTGGCTTGTACGAAGGCCAGGCAAATTGCTAGAAGTGACAACGATTTTTTCAATATCCGCGGATACCTCCGGAATGTTTGTTTAGGTCCATATGTAAGATGTGGTTTTGTCATGGAGCGAGGTATTTTGTCACTTAATGGGATATTCGCCGCCCCCACTCTCCTTAACCCCACGCAAAAGAAGCAGGGACGGCTGTATCTCTCGATATACAATCCTTACCGTAAATAAACATTTGGCTCTTGAGCAGACTAGCCATAATTTTGTAAAATCTGGCCATCAATGCCTAAATCAATCAAAGCTGAGTTTTTTGCGAAATCCGCGAATTGCGCGGATTTTCTTGAGCTATTCAATCATCTTGACCACATCTCGTTTTTTATTAAGAATGCCAGATTTCAGATCGTTGCTGCCAATCGGAATTTCTTTGCCCGACTTGGATTCGACGAGGAATCAAAGATCATTGGGAAAGAAGATTATGAACTCTTTCCGGAGTCATTGGCGACCAAGTTTCGAAAAGATGACGAAAGGGTTCTGGCAACCGGAACGACCATGCCGCAAATGGTTGAGATGTTCCTCAATCGGCACGGATTACCGGATTGGTTTATGACTCACAAAATGCCTATTCGTGATTCCACAAGTCAGATCATCGGCATCATGGGGACCGTGGAACGTTACAATCAAGAGAAAGCCCTGAAGTCTGCCGACCCGGCAATAGCGAAAGCTGTGGAAAAACTTTTGAGCCGCCCGGAAAACTTTTCCTCAGTCACTGAGCTGGCTAGGGAAGCAGGGATGTCGCGCCGTCATTTTAACCGGCGCTTTAAAGAAGAAACCAGTCTGACGCCAATTCAGTTTCTAGGACGGAGCCGAATACAGCTAGCCTGTCAATTGCTCCGCAGTAAAAGAGAAAAAACCATTTCAGACATCGCCCTCGAAATTGGTTTCTGCGACCAGAGCGCTTTCACCACTCAGTTTAGAGAACGCATGGGAACGACGCCCTTTAAATACCGGCAGGCCTATTAACTCAAAAAACGAGGTGCTTGAATCTTTGCTTTGTGTATTTTCATTTGGTGTTCTTTCTTTTGCTCGCCCCGTCATTGAAGCGATGTTTGCAACACGCCTTGACGGGTTATTTTCGCAAGAGGTAAAACCCGATTTTGGGTCTTTTTACGCCGCCCTTTGCCAGCGATATTTGCGGCCTTCCACCGGCTCCGGATCTGGACAGAAAATTTTTCTCGTAGAGACACCTCTTCGTTGTAGAACATAGCAGCAAAGCCCTCCTCGACACTCTCCAGCCAGTTCGATGTCCTGATGAAACGCGCAGATATACCAAGGCAGGTGTGCATGCCAGGCGGTGAGACAGGAACCCGATCATTCCACAGCCTGCGCCACTCCTACATTTCGTTTATGGCGAACGCGCAGGTTCCTGCAGAGGTTCGCCGCTCACTGGCGGCGCATGATTCTGCCACCGTCCATGAAGGCTACACGCACCACGACCACGAGACACTAAAGCGTGCAGTGGACTCACTCCCCGCGATGCAGGTCGCTTGATTGGGGGGCAGTGATACAATGATCAGGCATAAGGGTACAGGGTTCATGGGTTGTTTTTTTACTGATTACTCTACTGCACCCTCTTTTGCTTTTATCCTCTTTTAGCTCCTACTGTTTTTCTTCTACAGGTTTTTCAGCAGATGGGAACCAATGTTGAAAATCGTCACCAGTCTTAGCTCCATGCTGAAGCAAAAGGGACGCAATCTTAGTGTTCCCAGCTTTTTGCGCGTCCGTTGCCCCAACTAACATCATGGCTCCTGCCGTCCTTTTGAGCGACTCAGCAGGCGTCCATCCTCTCTCATTCTTTAAGTTGACATCGGAGCCCTTAGCCAAAAGAAGTTTAACTATTTCTGCCCGACCTTCGTATCTCGCTTCAATTACTATATTGAGAGGATTACCAATATTCACATCAGCACCGTCATCTAGGTGCTTTCTCACTGCCTTTATATCCCCTTTCCTGACAGCGTTAGTTAATGGATTATTTGCTGATAGACTTTTGGCTTTCTGTTCCGCACTCTCATCTGGAGATGAGGCCTGTCTGCCGTCTTTCTTTCCACACCCCACCGCGAGAATGGTGATAGTAATAAGGAGTAATTTCTTCATGCCTCAAGCCTACCACTCACACACCACACCCGCCCATTACAAAAGCACACGGATTTTGTAACACCCCACAGCGCACAAGGGCGGGTGGTTGGTGATTAGGTGAACTACTCAACCCCCACGATGCAGGCTTGATTGGTTGGATCGCTATTCCGAAAAGGCACAGGAATCATGAACCATGGGCGCGGGGTCTATGAGTTATTCTTTATCTTTGATTGGTTTCTGATTCCCAGGTCTTCGTTTGCGCGAGATGATGTAGGCAATGAGGCCTCCAAGCATTGAGATAAGCATCGCAGGCACTAGAAAAATTGCCGTAATGGGCCACAAAGAGCCAAACCCAGTTGGAACAAATGCCATGAAGACGACTTGGCCCACATAAATGCCTAGGGCGGCAGAAAAGCAATGTTTCGGAGATGGGAATGAGGCAATTATGCCCGTTATTAACAAGCCCAAAGGCAGGTAAATTCCTGCATCAATGGCTTCCTCTTCACCGGTGATGGGCTCGCATATGGCCCAAATTAAGAAGCCAAGAATCAGTCCGCGAAAAAAAATCCCCCGCTGGAAGACAAACAGTTTCCTTAATTTAGCAAACTGCTCCCTCATTTTTACTGTTTTCAGGTATTCAAAAAATCCAATTACTTTCGGCCAGGCCCGCAAGGAAAAATAGATCAGTGAAATGCCGGCGCAGAAAAGAAAAAGACACAGGATCTTAAGAGCAATATAATCTGGATCAAATAAATGATCTGGATCAAATAAACTTGGCTCAAAGATACTGAAGCAACAAACGATACCGATAAGCAGGAAAATGATTCTGATGAATTGAATAAGAATCTTAGATATAGAAAATTTCATATTCTTTAAATCCAAATCATTCTAACCGTTCACATTAAGACTACAATCAGTCAGACCGAACCCTGCAGTATGCTCAAACAACTGGTTAGTGAACAGGGCAGATATCTGCAGTCACACATACACTTTGCCGAGCTACGGCTTATTTCTTCCTGAATTTGGCCCGATTTAAGTCCAGATGCTCGCTCCATGAAATTTCTTTTCCATCCCTGCTGAAATACTTATATTTACCACGAGAGGTGACTTCCGTAATCTTCTTCCCGTCTTTGTAGTAACTGATATAGCTGACCATTGAGTGGTTTTTGTACATCGCTTCGCTGTAGTTCTCGCCGGTTTTATACCACTCTCTGGAAGGACCATTCGACTTGCCGCCTTTATAAGTTTTTTCACTACTCCTCTGCCCGTTCTCATGCCACGTCGTTGTGAGGCCATTCTTTAGGCCGTTTTTACAAGTCTGTTCGCGGCCCTTGTATTTTTTCCCATCAAGGTCCTCCTGCCAATAATCCGTCCATACGCCTTCCCGCTTGTCGTCTTTGTAGGTTCCTTCCGCATCCTTCCCCCCGCTCAGCGAATACTCCGTCCATACGCTATCCCGTTTGCCGTCCTTCCAGTTTCCTTCGCTGTCCTTCTGCCCATTCTCGTGCCACGTTGTGTAGAAACCGTTCAACTCTTTGTTTTTGTATGTGCCTTCAGAGCGTTTCTTTCCGTTATCCCAATACTCTGTAAAAGGGCCGTCTTTCCGGTTGGCTTTTATTTCCCTCTCTCTGCGTTCCCGTTCGCGATTATATCGCCGCTCGTCGGCACGTCGTTCCGCCTCGTTTATCGCATGAATGCCGGCGATCGGCAGGACAACTGGCGCCATCAGGACAATTGAAGCCAGATTTGGCTCACCTCTATGAATTGCACAGGAAGAAATACAGAGCATGGGTAAGAGCAGCAGAATTCTCATCAAAAAATACTAATATGAGATTCAATTTTAACTAATTAGCAGATCATTGATAATTTTTGTGCGTGCATTCATTATTTCATTGATGGCAAATGCGCAGGTTCCTGCAGAGGTTCGCCGTTCACTGGCAGCGCATGATTCTGCGGCCGTCCATGAAGGCTACACGCACCACGACCACGAGACACTCAAGCGTGCAGTGGACTCACTCCCCACGATGCAGGTTGCTTGATTTCTGAAATCCTTATGGCTTCTCGCTGATCAGCTTTACAGGCCTGTCTGCAAAAGTATCACCCCAACCCTTTGCTTCGGGGTTGCGGTAGATGGTGGGGGTTGCGCTTGAGAAAACTGCGTTCCCTTCTTTAGGAGCATCCCCAAGAAATGTCACTTCGGCCAGGCTGGTGCAGCCACCGAAGGCCCCTTCCCCGATGCTGGTGACGCTATCAGGGATCGTGATGCTCGTCAGGCTGCTGCTGCTCCAGAAGGCCTGAACCCCGATGCTGGTGACGCCGTCAGGGATGTTGTAATTGGTACCTGTCTTGCCTGCAGGATAAGTAAGCAGAACCGTCTTCTCTGTATTGAACAGAACCCCATTGACCTCCGTGTA
>JAAESJ010000082.1 GCA_024229495.1 Verrucomicrobiaceae bacterium
CAACTCAGGTGAAACGGATGCTCAAATCACCTCAGGCCAGAAACCTCGCCGAGAGCTTCGGCGTTCAGTGGCTGGGCATCGCTAACCTCGATCACCTGATCAAGAATCCGATCTCCCACCATTCCTCACCGACCCCGCCTGTCCTGTTCCTAAATCATCTCTTCACGGAAAATCGCCCCGTCATCGAACTGATTAACTCCAAAACGACCTTCGTAAATGAAGGCGTGTCCGGTTTTTATGGTCAGGACCGCGGCAAAATAAAGCGCCATCCCAAGCCCAAGGGAATCGAGCGGCAAACTACACCCTTCAATAAATTTACTCTGGAAAAAGCCACGTGGCGTGGAGGCATCATCACTATGCCTGGAATCCTGACTATGAACCGTGGCCCGATCCAGAGAGGAACCTGGCTCCTCCGCCGCGTCCTCGGAGTGAGGCTCGGCGAACCGCCGGCCGACGTGCCGCCAATTAAGCCAGCGCCTCGCGGACAGAAACTCACGTTCAGGGAACGTTTCGAAAGGCACCGAACTGATCCGAGCTGCGCCCGTTGCCATGAGAAAATCGATCCGCTCGGATTCGCACTTGATGCCTATGATGTGAATGGCCGATTCATTGACCGGAACGGAAAAACTGCTAACGGTCCCGACACTTCCGGCAAACTTCCGACCGGTGAAAGTTTCGAGAATTATGCCGGGCTAAAAGAAATTCTCTTGGGCCCGCAAAGGGAAAAGATCATTCGCAATTCGGTTGAAAG
>JAAESJ010000083.1 GCA_024229495.1 Verrucomicrobiaceae bacterium
CCTATATTCATTATGGCGAAAATGGTGAAAAGGGCCTTGAGCTCTACAATGTAAGAAAGGATCCGAAGCAATACACGAGTCTGGCAAAAGATCCGGCTCACCAAAAAATCGTTGCTCGATTCAAAGTTCAGATGGCCAATAAGCTACGCGAGGTTCGCAACAATGACCTCAAATAAGCTGCTGCGGTTACTTGGTATTTCTTTCCACTTTACGGTATAGAAAAGTGTCGGAGCTGAGCAGTGAGGTGAGTAGAGCCTTCATGCTGCCATTGTTTTCTTTGTAGGCTCGATGAGCGGCCTGCAGTGTGGGAGCATCCTCGAGAGTTTCGTTACGGCCCATCCAGAAGCGAAACACATGGCGAACGAAGACCTGCTCGATGCGTTCGCTCTTGGAGAGCTTTTCGATCATCTCCAGCGCATCTTTCACTGGGCCGTCTAGGGCAGGATCGCCGCTTTCGATAATCTCACCGGATGAATCGACGGGCTTGCCGAGCTCGGACAAGCGGCGGAGGCCTAAATGATTGTACATCTCAAAGGGCAGGCCGAGGGGATCCATCTTCCGGTGGCAACGCCAGCATTCGTTTTCACGGGTGACTCGCATCCGTTCACGTAGGGTTTCCTTGGGTTCGTCGGGTAATTGGGCATCTACTGTGACGGGGACTTCAGGAACGGAGTCTCCAAGCAAGCGGTTTCTAATCCAGAGTCCACGGAGAATGGCATGGTTATCCATGGCGTCTGAGTGAGAAACTAACCAGGACGGGTGAGTCAGGATGCCCATCCGTTCGTCTTTAAGCACTTTCACTAGGGTGCGGGTTTTGCTCCCGCCAGTATATTTGACTGCTGGGACGCGGACGTTAATTCGTTGACCTTTAGGTAAAGCGATTTGGCCCAATTCCTCGGGAGTGGGCTTTTTTTTCTTATCCTTCTTATCGCGGGGAGGAGGTTTCTTTAGATTTTCTCGGGTGCTGAAATAGAGACGATCGCTGCCGGGATCGAGGATGATGCGATCCGTGGTAAGAAGCTCCTTAAGGACCTGTTTGTCTTCCTGAACTATGAGTTCGACTAGCCGGTCCAAGCTGGCAGTCATTCCAAACATGATGTTGGGGAAGTTGCCTCCTCCTCCGGCTACCTTCAGGGCCTTGGCGTCCTTACAGACACCGCCTGCCAGATCGTAATCAAAATATTCATGGAAGAACTGGAGGATCCTAGGCTTGCGAATACTCTCATCGGAAAGGATTCGGGTCACTTCGCGCCTGACATCGTCGTGAGTCTTGAGGCGACCTTCCTTAAGTGATTGTTTAAGTTCGGGATCCGGCTTTATATAGCTGAAGGCACCATTGATGGCCAATGCCAACTCATTGCCTTGCAGCATCACACGCCCGAACTTGTCCGGTTTACCATATTGGGCAAGTTCTGGTCGGAAGAGGGCATCCCGGTCAAGAAAGATGGGGGTGAGTCCGAGGATTACGCCATTTTTGAGTCCGAGGTCAGTGATGGATTTCTTGAGGAGATTAAGATAAGTTTTAGATTCTTTAGGGCTCGGTTCGCGAAAGGTTAAAGCTTCAAATAGAAAATTAACAGCCGTGCGGAGTTTTTCATCGGAAGGATTTTTTTCCTGAACGAGGTCATAAACGGGAGTAAGCGGACGCATGACTTCCTCATGATAAAAAAGGCTTTCAATGGTCCCCCGGATGTCAACATTCTTGTATTTATCGGGTAATTTTCCGGTCAATTGGTATGGCTCGATCTTGGGTCCGTAGGCCATGAAACGGACGATGTCCTCTGCATGTCTGGCGATCTGAGAAGCCTGAGCGCCATTCACAGAATAAAGAATTGGATAACTTCGCAAACCATGGTGCCCTTTAATATTCAGGATCGGAGAGAATCCCGTGATCGCTGCCGCATAGGCAGCGGAACCACCTACCTGGCCCTTGATTCTTTCCAACCCATAGTAGACTTTCACTTCGCCCTGATTATTCCATGGTATGTGGTCTCCTCGGGTCCGTAGGCCGGGATTTTTTGAGTCGTATTCGGGTTCCTTGTTGATGAGTTCGTTGAGTCGGACAAGATGCTCTTGCGGATGAATTCGCCAGATACGGGCCGGAGTAGATGCGGGTTCCAGCCCCTTCGGTATTTCACCAAACAACAAATCATGATCCAAATGATTTCCCTTGGCCGGTAGGCGGTGAGAATCAAAGCCGCCCTTGTCTTCCATGGCTTTTTCCATTTCTGCTAAGATCCATTGCGAAAGGCGAAGCCGGTCAATTGCTTCGGGCTGGTTCTTTTTCTTTCTTGGTGGCATTTCCTTGAGGGCCACCTGTTCCCATACTTGTTTCCAAATGCTGAAATTTTTTGTGTTTACCTCGGTCAACCCATCCAAGGCAAGGTCACCTTTCTTGGTTTCATCGTCATGGCAGTCGAGGCAATGGTTTTCCAGAAATGGTTTAACTAAAGATTCAAATGAAGGATCGGCGGCTAACAGACGAACCGGAAGCATTAAGAGTCCGCAGAGAGTCAATATAGAAAGGCGAAAGAGAATTTTCATTTTTTAGCCGATGGTCTCCAGCCCCCCGTGCGAAGCGAAATGAGAGAGTCTAAGTGAGCAGGTTTTCAATCGGACCAGCCTTGGAATGGTAGTTCGCTGCTAGGC
>JAAESJ010000084.1 GCA_024229495.1 Verrucomicrobiaceae bacterium
CCCTGGAACCCAGGGAACCTGGGACCCGGAATACCACCGTCCCGGATCAAGGGGACATCCAATATACACTCAAAGAATCAACAGATCCTATTCCCAACAGGATACATATCCTGAAAGTAAACCTAGCCTCCAATGCCGTGCAACCCAGGGTTGTCCACGGGCCCGACCCGGACGGGGACGGTCCTGCTGAGGTATCACTGACAGATCCCAGGAAGCTAGCCTCAAGTCCAACAGTCCTCGCCTTTGTCAATAGCAATCCCTGGGACAGTTTCCCTGACGCCAATGGAAAAAGAAACAGGAACTGGTATTCCGGTCAACCTGTCGACATTCACGGTATGTCCGGGACGGGGGGCAACATGCGCAGCAAAGAAGCTGCAAACAATACCTCTGTCTGGTTTGACATAAAGAAACGGATTCATTTCGGTCACAGGAAAGGAGATGCTCCCATGGAAGCCACAAGCGGGTTTCAGCAAATCCTTGCAAAAGGCAAACCCTTGGTAACCAAGGGTGGACCAAGGCACCCACGCACTGCCATTGGAGCGGACAGGACAGGAGCAACCCTTTGGTTGGTTGTCGTTGACGGAAGGCAGAAAGGTTACAGTGAGGGCATGAACCTGCAGGAGTTGGCTGTAGTGATGCAGGACCTTGGCTGTTGGAGTGCGACAAACATGGATGGAGGCGGCAGCAGTATCATGGGATTACGTGACAAAACGGGGGAAATGCAGGTCATGAACCGTCCTTCAGGACGCTTTCTCGGGACTGTTAAAATCCGCCCTTTACCAACGCTCCTCACCATCACACAATCTAAATCCCAAAAGAATTAAACAAACCCGGAACCAGCCGAGGTCCTTTCAGATTCCCGGGTAAAATGCACGGGATGATTTTGGTTAAGAAAGCAGTGAACCCATGAGGCAAAAACTTATTTCAGTAATTCTTTTCATCTTGGGGGCAACTTCACTAAATGCCTCCGCAGGCCAGCCAAATATCATTTTCATATTGACCGATGACCTGGGTTACGGCGACGTCGGAGTCCTTTTTCAAAAGCAACGCAAGGGCATTCAGCTAAAAACCCCGGAACTGGATCAAATGGCAATGGCCGGAATGATCATGAACCGGCATTACTGTCCCGCGCCCATTTGTGCCCCTTCACGGGCTTCCCTGATATCGGGCCTGCACCAGGGACACTCGAACGTGCGCAACTATCAGTTCGACAAGGCCATCGAGGATAACTGGAACTTTGCCAACACCCTACAAAGGGCAGGTTATCACACCATCCATCTGGGCAAGTATGGGCTACAGGGAGGGGGTAATTCCCCGGAAAAATGGGCCGCCTATCCCACCAAGCGCGGCTTTGATTATTTCTATGGCTACGTGAGGCATGTTGATGGACACCAGCATTACCCGGCAAATTTCTGGGAACTTGGAGATAATAAATCCCACCAGCAGAAAAAGCAGGTGTGGGAGAATAATGACGAGGTTTCCGCCGGTCTGGATAAATGCTACACCACGGATTTATGGACCGCCAAGGCCAAGCAAGTAATCATGAGTGAGGCCAGGGAAAATCCCAAGCGCCCATTCTTTATGTATCTGGCGTATGACACGCCCCACGCCGCCCTGCAGTTACCGACGATCGCCTACCCCGATGGAAAGGGCATCAACGGCGGACTGCAATGGCTGGGAAAACCCGGCAGGATGATCAATACCGCAGAGGGAACCATCGATCATTATCGCGATCCCCATTACACGGGTAAGGGCCTGACGGATGTCGCGGAAAGATTTGCCACCTCCATCACCCGAATTGATCATTGCGTCGGAGATATCCTGCAAACACTCAAGGACCTCAAGATCGACAAGGAAACCATCGTCATATTCTCCTCTGACAATGGCCCTCACCGTGAAGCCTATATTAAAGGGGAAAGGTGGAGCCCCTCGGTCTTTGAATCCGCCGGCAGGTTCAAGGGATCCAAGGGATCATCCCAAGAAGGGGGCCTGCGGGTGCCCACCTTTGCCTGGGGACCTTCCAGGATAAAGGCCGGCCAAAAATCAAATACTCCCTCTCAGTTTCACGACTGGATGGCAACTTTTTGTGATTATGCCGGCGTGGATGCTCCCGCAAGAATTGATGGGGTATCACTGCGTTCGACACTTCATCAGGAAGCCAGGCAGAGGCAAGGCATTGTCTATGTTGAATTCAATAATCAACAGGGGATATACCTGGACGGATATAAAGGTTTAAGGATGAAAACCACGGACCATGCGGTCGACTTTGAAATTTTTGATACCATTACCGATGGACCTGAAGCAAAGAACCTGGCCGGAACCAGCGATGCTTTCATTCGTCTGCAGCAGAAAATGAAAAATGAAGTGCTGAGGATAAGAATGCCAAACCGGCATGCGAAAAAACCCTATGATGGTGAATTCGTTCCCGGGCTGGATATTGAGGAAGGTGATTTAAGCAGGGGCGTTTCCGTAAGTTCCTACCTTGGAGAATGGCAGTGGGTTCCCGAGTTTACTCAAATGAGCGCCAAGGGAGAAGCCCTTGAAAAAACCATCAATCTGGAAGCGCTCCCCGCTGAAAAAAACGCCGGCTTATTGTTCTCCGGGTATATTAAGATTCCGGGACCAGGAGACTGGACGTTTCATTGTCAGGCAGCGGGGAGCTTTATATTCAAGATACACAATAAACTGGTCATTGATGGCGACTACAAATATGACGGGAGTCTGCTCAGCACTACGGTGAAGCTGGATAAAGGCATTCATCCCTACCGCTTGTATTACAGGGCGCCTGCCGGGAAACCTTCCCTCAACCTGCAATGGCAAGGACCGAATATTGCCATGGGCTTGATCCCTGCTGATGCTTTACACACATTTCTGGTAAAAGAGGAACAAAATTGCAGGGACAAATGATGCTGGGTAAAGCAGCACAAAAACAATAACTTTACTGAAATTACGCTCAATCCAGCATTAAATATTCTCCACATGAAACACCCCGCCCTATTATCCAC
>JAAESJ010000085.1 GCA_024229495.1 Verrucomicrobiaceae bacterium
GATCATTTCTCAGCTCTCCAAGTCGGGAAACATTCTTTCAAGCATGGTAGCGGCTAACCCTGCGCCGATCAACGCCACGCCAAACAGGGCAGTGAGGATAAGCAGTAAAATTATATTATCAATCATGTTTAAACGCTCCTATAGTTTGCGGTTAGTGTCAAACTTATTTGACGGCTTCGACAATACGAACGGGGCGCGAGTTCACTGTGTAACAGACTCGACACTCAATACATTTTTTCCCGGTGCAGTTTTGTTTTATGTTTGATCCTTTCTCGACGTTGTTAAACGACTTATCAAAACCGCGTGGCGGGCCTATTGGTTTATCAATCGTTGGGTTTGAGTAGATAAGGATCAAGTTGTCCGGTTTCGTGTGCGCCTTTAGATAATCGCGGACAATCCCGACTCTCTTAGTCCAAAGGGCAAACGTGCTTTGCGGGTTGTGCTTTGCCATGTTGTGAATGTTCAGCATGTGGGCGTGGTTGATTACTTCCCCGTGAGCATTGAAGCGGACATATGCGTCTGTCGTTGTCGGTATAAGGTGATCCGGTATAACCCCACTAAACGCTTTTGAGTTTCTTTCAAAGGCAGGAACGCAGGACTTGCGATACGAGCCGAGCATCTTGTGAGAGTAGCAACGCCCGCAAATAGTGCTTTTTCTTGTGTGCATTATTTCGCAGAACTTATTGCTTTTTGTGTTCGTGTTGTACGCCCCGATCCCCTCAAGTTTTCCCGTCATTTTGGATTTGTGAACCATCGTTTAAACAGTCCTTGCCCCCTTGCGGGGGCTGTTGTGGTTGATAGGTTGCGTCAAAGATAATTGACGATCTAGCCGTTAAAGTTCATCCGAACTTCACACAAGCCGCAGATCAAGCCGCGTTCCATGTAGGCGGTAGTTGATTGCCTTGCAATGTTTCCGCATTCGGGGCATTCAATTTTTAAGAGGCGCGTTGATTGCTTTTTGCGGCCACTATCGGACGGATCAAGCGCGGAGTGAGGATACTCCCCGATCTTGTCCGCTATGGTTTGGAGTTTGGCCTTCAGATCGTCGCCCGCTGTCGTGTCTGTCATTTTGCCTTCAAGCCCGATCTTGGTAGCGAGCTGTTTAAACGGCCCCTTGTGTCCACAGTCATTGCCGACAATCGCATGGATCATCTCATGCGCCAAAATATCCAAGACGCGGATGGGGTCATCAATTGAAGGCGAGATGAACATTTCGGTAGTCTGATCGCCCGATACGGACGGGCTCCAACATTCGCCAATTCGGCTGTTACGTGAGCCACCACCC
>JAAESJ010000086.1 GCA_024229495.1 Verrucomicrobiaceae bacterium
CCGACATCGCATAAAAATCCCGGGTCGTGTAGGGATCATACTTGTGGTCATGGCACTGGGCACAACCAAGGGTTGCCCCCATCCAAACCGCCGAGAGGTTCCTCATGCGGTCAGCAGCATAAATGGCTAGGTATTCCTTCGCTTGCACCCCACCTTCATGTGAGGTCTGCAACAACCGGTTATATCCGGTGGCAACCTGCTGATCAACGGTGGGATTATCGAGCAGGTCACCGGCAATCTGCTCGCGGGTAAACTGGTCAAAGGGCAAATTCAAGTTGAACGCATCAATAACATAATCACGATAAGGGGTAATATTATGATCCTGGTCTCCATGATAACCGACCGTGTCGGCAAAGCGCACAAGATCAAGCCAATACACCGCCATTCGTTCTCCAAAATATGGTGAACTGAGCAGTTCATCGACCAGCTTCTCGTAGATTGCATCTTTGTCCGGATTAATCGTGAATCGCTCCAATGCACCGGGCTTTGGAGGCAGGCCCGTAAGGTCAAAATGCAGACGCCTTACAAGCGTGGCATCGCCGGCATCTGGAGATGGCTTTAAACCACCGCCTTCAAGACCGGAAAGGACAAAGGAATCAATCCAGTTAATTCCCCATTCCTTGTCTGCGGTAACCGGCACCGAATAATTTTTGGGCTGCACATAAGCCCATGGATCGGAATATTGCGCACCTGACAACACCCACTTACGTAACAATTCAATCTGTTCTGCGTTGAGTTTTTTGCCCTCCTTAACAGGCGGCATCCGCTCTTCGGGATCCTCGGAAATAATTCTTGCAATCAACTCGCTGGACGACAGGTCCTCCAGTGCAATCACCTTGCGGGAACCTTCCCTGGTATCAAGGCGGAGCTTGCCCTTCCTGTCATGCCGATCTGGCCCGTGACAGGCAAAGCAGTTCTGAGATAGCAAGGGGCGAATATCCCGGTTGAAATCAATCTCATCAGCAGCACAGAAACCCTGGATGAGCAGGAAAACGATCAGGACTCTAGGCATCAAATTCACCATTTAAGGACAACATAACCACAACCGGGCATCAACTCCACTTGAACTAATACGCCCGCACGCCAGTTGATCAATCGATCTTCAGCAGGTCCTTGACCTCCCAAGGCAAGACCCGTCCCTTGTGATCGTCGCGAACCCGGGAAACGTCCTCCACCTTGACCTGACTCTTGCCGCCCCAGACGGTGCGGACGTAGCTCAACACGTCGGCGATCTCCTGATCTTTAAGAGCCGCTCCGATGCCAGGCATGACCTCGGGGTGGCGATAGCGGTTACCGCTCACCTTGATCGGTCCCTGCACGCCATGCAGGACGATCCGGATGAGTCGCTCCTGCGAGCCTCGCACCCAGTCGGAATCAGCCAGCGGCGGAGCGAGGTTTTCCGCTCCCTTGCCATCGGCTAGGTGGCAGGTAACGCACAAGGTATTATACACCTCGACGCCCCGCTTGACCGAGTCCCCGTGTTCACCCTTGGGCATTTTCTTGATCTTCGGTGGACCACCCGACTTGGTGATGATCTGGCCGTTGAGGCGCTTGATCATTTGGTCGCTCAGCTTGGCCACTTGTTCAAACTTGCTCTTAGTCAGCGGTTGCAGGGCAGCGATTGCCTTGTCCTGCTCCGGCGAGGCCCGAAGTCTGCCGGAAACCACGAGGGAAGTCATTTGTACTTTTTCATGTTCGTCTTTCAAGCCATCTGAAACCGTTGCCAGATTGAGAGCGTTCATGCCTTCGAGAGCCCACAGGGCATGAACCTTGGCCAAGTGATTGTCGGCCGACTTGATCACCTTTTGGAGGGCGGGAATCGACTTCTTGTCACGGCGCTCGACCAGCAGTCGTTGAGCGGTGTCGCGCCACCAACCATTGGGGTGCGAAAGGGTCTTCACCAGTTTGTCGACGGGGGCATTTTGCAATCTTGGTTGCATCTTGTTACGCCCCTTGGCCTTGTTTACGATCCGGTAGATGCGACCCATCCCGATCGGCACCTCCAGCTTGCGTTCCAGAATGTAGGGCTTCAAGTAGAAACTGGTCACGTACACTTTGTGCTGCAGGATGCCGCGATATAGGTCGACTACGTAAATACAGCCATCCGGACCGTTGTATATACTGACAGGGCGAAAGCGCTCGTCGGTGGAGCAGAGGAACTCGCGTTTCTCGAAGTCCTTGTCCGGAAAAAGTTGGTGGGTGCCTCGGCCAAGCCCCTTCTCCGTTTCCTTGAACCAGTGGCAGGTCAATGCGTTGGCTGCCGGTTCCGGTATGAAGGCGGCTCCGGCATAACCTTCGGGGTAACGGTCGGAACGGTATACTCCAGGCCCAGAAATCGCGGTTATGCGGGCGAGTCGTCCGTCCTTGCGCAGCATCTCCGGCTTGTATCCGCGGTTGATGCCGGGGTTGGGCCTGATCGAGTTGATGTCGCTGGTGCCCACCGATGGATTTGAAAAGGCTCCTGCTGCCCCGTGATACATGTCCCAGTCGCTGTTCAGGTAACGCGAATTGCTTGTGGAGTAAAGTCGCCCGTAATCATCTTGGCAAATTCCCCACTGGCCGCGGAAACGCGAGTTGCCGGTGATCAGGCTGCCGTCGCGAAAGATGAAGCGTTTGGAGCTCTTGGCGTTGTACATCCAGTTATCAAGGCAGGGGACAAGTCCGTTGTCGGTGTGCTCGACGGGGCCTTGGCGAGCGTAGTTGCCGACCTTGGTCTTAATGTCGCACTTAAGGTCACCGTCAGTGTCCTGGCAATACCAGAGGGTGGGGGGTTCCGATACCAGTACTCCGCCATCGACCATGGCGATGGCTCGCGGCATGATCAGCTCGTCCAGGAAATTCGTCTTCTTGTCAGCCTTACCGTCGTTGTTAGTGTCCTCGAGCACAACGATCCTGCCCACTTTCAGCTTGGTCTCGTTTGTCCCTGCGACGTCCGGCATGTAGCCGCGCATCTCGACCACCCAGGCTCGTCCGTCGCCGTCCCAGGCCATGGCTACGGGATCCTCTACCATGGGCTCCGCGGCAAAGAGCTGCAGCTCGAAGCCGGGGGCAATCTTGAAAGTGCCAAGGGCCTTGTCCGCCGGTATCGTGTCCGAGGATCCCAATTCCCATTGATGCCACTTCGGTGGGTCGGACAGTTTTTGGGCGAACGCGGAAGATCCTACAAGAAGGCACAGCAAAGGAAAGAATTTCATGTTTTTCTTTTGGATGTTCAGTAAATACTCTTTGCAAACCAAGGGTTCATCTCACTCGTCGGTCAAGTTGCTTTCCTTTCCTTTATAATTCCGCTACAAATCCGGTATGCAGCTCATCCCAACCCTTTTCCTGATCATGATGCTCACCGGCGCATCAGTCAAAGCGGATCCTCCCAACATCCTGATCATGATGAGTGATGATCAATCCTTTCCGCATGCCTCGGCCTATGGCTCAAAGATGGTTCTGACCCCGAACTTCGACCGCATTGCCCGGGACGGCATGCTCTTTAACAATGCCTTCTGTGCCGCACCTGGCTGTAGCCCATCCCGCGCCGCCTTCCTGACCGGGAGACAAATCTGGATGATTGAGAACGCCGGAACCCATGCCTCCTCCTTCGCCGGGAAATACCTCACATTCATGGATCTACTGGAAAGTGCAGGCTACCACACCGGGTATACGGGAAAGGGCTGGGCCCCGGGAAACTTCAAGGCCGGAGGCCGTGAGCAAAACCCCGCCGGCCCAAGCTATGGAGCCAAGCGCGGCAACTACGCAGCCGGCTTTGAACGCTTCCTCAAGGCGCGACCGGGAAAAAAGCCCTTTGCGTTCTGGTTCGGTTCATCCGATCCCCACCGGGGTTATCAAAAAGGCAGTGGTCGCAAGTCCGGGAAAACATTAAGCCAGGCAGAGGTGCCGGCGTTTCTCCCTGACACGCCGGAGATTCGCGATGACCTGCTGGACTACGCCTTTGAGATCGAGCGCTTCGACCGGGATTGCGGCAGGATGCTCGAGCTTCTGGAAGCAACAGGGGAAATTAAGAACACTCTCATCATTGTCACCAGTGACAACGGTATGCCATTCCCCTACGCCAAGGCCAACTGCACGGAATTCGGTATTCACATGCCGTTAGCAATCGCCTGGGGATCCAATATCAAGGGCCGTCAAACCTGTGACGCACTGGTGAGCTTTACCGACCTGAGCGCAACCATTCACGAGGTAACCGGGATCAAGGCACCGGCCGAATTCCCGCTGGCCGGGAGAAGTTTTCTTGCCCTGTTACTGGGCAAGACCGAAGCGAAACCGCGCACGGAGATATTTTCCGGACGTGAACGGCATTCCTCCTCGCGTTACAACACCCTGGGTTACCCGCAACGCTGCATTCGCACAGATCAATTCCTTTACGTACGAAACTTCAAGCCGGAACGCTGGCCCGCCGGTCCAGGACAAAAACTCTCAGGCAAACCCGGGTCAAGGCCAGGTCCTGAGCATGGCGGTTACCACGACATCGATGCATGCCCAAGCTTAAGCTTTCTCATTGCGGGTCGTAACAATCCCAAAGTGAAGGATTTCTTCCATCTTGCCGTAGCCAAGCGTCCACACGAGCAACTCTTCGACATCCAGAAGGATCCCGGTTGCCTGAACAACCTCGCTGAAAATCCAGCCTTTACACAAATCAGGGAAAACCTCTCCGGACAACTCACTAATTACCTGAAAAGCACCGCGGATCCACGGGCAACCGGCAACGGTGACATCTTTGAAACCTATCCCCGTTACTCCTCCATCCGCTGGTTTGCTAAGCCGGAATGGGCTAGGGAAAATCCCGGCACCGTGCCGGAAATGCCTTGGCTAAAAGCCAAGCAGTAAGCGGTGCTGGAGTGTTTGAGGGTTTTGAGGTATAGTAAAAACTTCCCCCCCTTTATCCTCACCCCCCAAAGAATTCAACCCCATGAAGATATTCTCCATCCTGCTTAATGCAGTGATGTTGCTGCAGGTAACTACCCACGCCCAGCTGCGCATCAATGAATTCGTCGCCGACAATGACGGAAGCCTTCTCGACAAGGACGGAGACGACTCCGATTGGATCGAGATTCACAACCCGGGAAAAGTAGCCACATCACTCTCCGGGCACTTCCTGACCGATGATAAGGATGACCCGACCAAGTGGGCCTTCCCGGACATTACAGTTCCGCCCGGGGGCTACCTGTTGGTATTTGCCTCCGGCAAGGATCAAGGGATCGAAAGCAACGAGCTTCACACCAATTTCTCCCTTTCCACAGGCGGGGAATACCTTGCACTCACAGGTAATGACGGCATTACACCACTGTCCAGCTTCTCCCCGAAATACCCGGAACAGGTCTATGGCATCTCTTATGGAAACGGCAGCACGACCGATCTAGTCACCGAGTCACAAACCCTGGTGGCCTGGCCGGCTGATGCACGATGGTTTATTCCAACGGCGGATATAGGCGATTCCTGGCAACTCAACAACTTCGACGATTCCAGCTGGAAAGCCGCCCGGACCGGCATCGGCTTCGGGTATAACTTCCCGGGATTTATCGGCACCGGAGGCAACGCGCTTGAAGAAATGCGCGGAATCAATCCAAGCGCCTATATAAGGGTTCCATTCACGCTCGACAACCCGGCTGCAGTGGCATCCATGACCCTCAAGCTACACTTTGAAGACGGTGTCATCGCCTACCTCAACGGCAAGAAAATCCTCAGTCAGAGCGCACCTAATTCCCCTGTCTTCAACTCAACCGCGAACGATAACTCAAATAATGAAGTTCGCGCCGGCGACGCCATGAAGGAATTTGATATTGCGTTCGCAGGAAATCTCCTGGCAGGGCAAAACATGCTCTCCTTCCAGATGCTAAACAGGACGATTAGCAGTTCTGATGTCATCCTGATTCCTGAGTTAATCGCCGAGGTGCAACAACTTCCCCAAACCCCCCGGACCGGTTACATGCTGGACCCCACTCCCGGTCGACAAAACTCCACGATTAATTTTAACGGCCTGGTCGGCGATACGGCATTTGACATCGATCGCGGATTCTTTGATGCACCCTTCAATGTCAGGATCGACTGCCCCACTCCGGGAGCAACCATTATTTATACGCTGGATGGCAGCACCCCTACACCCACCAACGGCAGTCAGTCGCCTGCCCCTGATGCCAATACCCCTTCCTCCGCTACCCTAACCATAAACACCACGACCGTGTTGCGCGCAGCGGCTTTCAAGGATGACTTCTACCCATCCAATGTCGATACCCAGACCTATCTCTTCATCGACGACGTCCTCGACCAACCCGCGCACCCCCCCGGCTACCCATTGCCCTGGCGCCAGCGCAACGGTAATACCATCCCCGGTGACTTCGAGATGGACCCGCAGGTGGTCGGGCCGATCTACACGCGGGAGGAGCTGAAGGAGTCACTGCGTGACCTGCCAACGATCTCTATCGTCACCGACATCCCCAATCTCTTCGACCAGCAGACCGGCATCCAGGTCAATCCACAGGACTCGGGGCCGACATCGGAGCGGCGCGTGTCCGTCGAGATGATCGACTTCGAGGACGTTGCGCCAGTCCAGCTCGACGCCGGCATGCTGATGAACGGCAACGCCTCGCGAAACACCAACCGCGGAAAACACAACTTCCGGCTAGCGTTCCGCAACGAATACGGCACAGGGCGGCTGAACTTCCCGCTTTTCGGCAACGACGCTCCGACCGAGCGCTTCAACCAGATCATCCTGCGCGGCGGCAACGGCAACTCCTGGGTTCACCCGACCTCGGCAGTGCGACAGTATGCGATGTATACTCGCGACCAGTGGTTCCGCGATGCCCACTTCGCTATGGGCTACCCGGAGGCGCTGCAGCGCGAAGTCCACGTCTATTTCAACGGGCTCTACTTCGGCATGCACCACCTGTTCGAGCGTATTGAGGAGGAGTGGTCCGCCGAGCGCTTCGGTGGCACCGAGGACGACTGGGAAGGGTTCCGGATCGTCGGCGGCAACAACATCGAGGTGATCAAGGGCACTCCGTCCGAAGTCAGCTCGCGCATGCTCGACAGCTGGCGGGCGACGCTCGATGCGGCGCAGGCAGGGAACCTCTCCGAGGTCCAGCAGTATCTCGATCTCGACAGCTTCATCGACTACCTCGTGCTCAACTACCACGCCGGGAACACCGACTGGGACCAGAACAACGTGCGCGCGATGCGCCGGGTGAACCCCCCTGGGAAGTATATGTTCTTCTGCCACGATGCGGAAAGGGCCGGCATGAACGCGCTGTCCACCGGCAATCTCAGTGTCAATTCCATCACCCACAGCCGGGGCGGCACCGCCCACCGGCCAACATCGATCGATACTTGGCTGCGGGACGACCCGGAGTATGCGACACGTTTCGCCGACCGGGTCTACAAGCACCTTTTCAACGGCGGCGCGCTGACACCCGAGAATGGCAGGGCGCAATGGCAGGCGCGCGTGGACCGGATCCGCAATGCGATGAAGGCGGAGAGCGCCAAGTGGGGCGATCACCAGGACGCCAACCCGCGAACGCTCGTCGACTTCGACCGCGGCGTGGACCGTGAACTCAACACCTGGTTACCCGGTCGCACGGCCATTACCATCTCGCAGATGCGGGCGAGCGGGCACTATCCGGAGATCGACCCGCCCCTGTTCAACCGTCATGGCGGCAAGGTGGCGAGTGGTTTCGGGTTACTGATGACATCCGATGCCGGTAATATCTACTACACGCAGGATGGCAGCGATCCCAGGCTCCCCGGCGGCGCCATCAATCCCGGTGCTCTGATTGTCCCGGGAGCAGTGGTGCAAACCGCAGTGCTGGAAGCCGCCTCCCCCGGGTGGCGATACCTCGATGAGGGCACCGACCTCGGGACAACGTGGACTGACCCCGGATTTGATGATTCATCATGGGAAGCGGGAATTGCCCCGCTCGGTTTCGGAGTCATCAACGGCCATCCCTTTGGCGGGGAGCCAATCAACCCGGAAAGACACCTTACCGCCTATTTCCGAAGGGAGATCGAGATTACCGATCCAGGGAACATTATTGACGCCACCGCACTTGTGATGTCCGACGGTGGAGCGGTCCTCTACGTTAACGGCACGGAAGTCGCACGGGACAACATGCCGGCAGGAATAATCACCTTCAATACGCCGGCAATCGATGACAGTAGTGGCGCTGAAGGCTCTTTTGAGGACTTTTCGATTCCGGCAACACGTTTTGTAGAAGGCACCAACACCATTGCCGTGGAAGTCCACAATGGCAGCACCGCAAGCGGGGACATGGGAATGGATCTGGAAATCATTATCACCAAACCCAATGCGGACAATTCCTCTTTGGTGATCGACAACACAAGAACCATCAAGGCGCGCACCTTTAGCGGCAACCAATGGAGCGCGCTCAGCGAGGCCACTTTCATCACCAACATCCCGGCTTCCGCAGAAAATCTGGTCATCTCCGAGATATTCTACAACCCGGCAGGGCAGAATGAGGACACTGAATACATCGAGTTGATGAATGTCTCGAATGTCACGATCAGCCTCGCCGGGGTATCCTTTACCGGAGGAATCTCGCATGCCTTTGCCGATGACGTAACACTGGAACCGGGCCAAAGACTGTTGCTGGTCTCTGACGTCACGGCCTTTGAGAACACCTTCGGCACCGGCCTGCCTGTCACTGGCACTTACGGGGGGCAACTGGACAACGGTGGCGAGAGCCTGACCCTCACTGACGCTGAGGGTAATGAAATACTCAGCCTGCGCTATAATGACAGGTCACCATGGCCGCTACGGCCCGATAATGAGGGAACAAGCCTCACCCTGATTGCCCCCGGGAGAATTCCTGATCCCAATGACCCGGAAAGCTGGCGCTCAAGCCTATTGCCCGGCGGCACGCCGGGGACGAGCGATGCGATTCCGTTCACCGGCGCAACGGCAGAGGAGCTCCTAGCCTACATCCTTCCTGACCCGGTAGCGGGAATTTCACCCTCCATTGATGCCATAGAGGTCAACGGCTCCACCGATTTCTACCTGGTTGCAAGCCTGCCACAATACCTTGCCGCTGATGATGCCGTAATCGAGATGCAATTCTCACCGGACCTGAAGGATTGGCAGGGTGACAGCGCCGTGTTTTTGGGGAGCTCCGCCATTGAGGATAATGTGATCCTCAAGCGCTGGCGGGCGCTGCTGCCCTTGAGTGACAACGAGCCACTGAGATATGCGAGACTGGTGGTGCGCCCGAGAAACTAAATAATACCACTCACCCTTCTTATGTCATCCATCCCAGGGAGAGGCCATGGAAATTGGGAATTTGCAGTGGTGATATTCCTGTAAAGGGTAATCTAAAGAACAGCAAAGC
The DNA here is from genome assembly GCA_024229495.1 of Verrucomicrobiaceae bacterium. Lineage (GTDB taxonomy): Bacteria > Verrucomicrobiota > Verrucomicrobiia > Verrucomicrobiales > DEV007 > CACIUL01. The sequence goes on from JAAESJ010000086.1 coordinate 9,345, forward strand.
ATGATTCTCGCCCTGGAAAGTTCCTGTGATGAAACCGCCGCCGCGGTTCTTGACCCTCCCCGGGCACTGCTATCCAGTGAGGTGGCCTCACAGGTCAGCAAGCACCGCCCTTTCGGCGGAGTGGTTCCCGAGCTCGCCTCGCGCAATCACCTGCTGAGCCTGCGCCCGGTCATCGAGAGCGCCTTACAGGGTGCAGGTGTCTGCCTCAAGCAGATGGAGGCATTCGCGGCAACCTCCGGGCCTGGCCTGGCCAGTAGCCTGCTGATGGGCAACACCGCCGCCAAGGCACTGGCTGCAACCTGCGCAAAACCCTTTATCTCCGTCAATCACATGGAGGGACACCTCCTCTCTCCGTTTCTGGACGCCCCCTTAAAGCCCCATGTGGCGCTCATCGTCAGTGGCGGCCACACCCTGCTGATCAAGGTCAAGGAATTCGGCAACTACGAAAAACTCGGCAGCAGTCGTGATGATGCCGCTGGCGAAGCCTTTGACAAGGTTGGCAAGATGCTCGGCCTACCCTACCCGGGGGGGCCGGAAGTCGAAAAATGTGCCAAGGAGGGGAATTCCGAGCGTTTTCCATTCCCCCGCAGCATGCTCGGGAGCGGCGACTTCCACTTCAGTTTTAGCGGACTGAAGACCTCGGTTCTCTATACCCTGCAAAAAATCGGCACCCCTGATCAACAGACCCTGGCCGATCTTTGCGCGTCATTCCAGGCAGCCGTGATCGAGGTCCTCGTTACCAAGGCACTATCAGCGGCGGAACATTGCGGTATGGAAACCCTTGCACTAAGCGGAGGTGTTGCATGCAATAAGTCCCTCAGGGAAAACCTGCACGAAGAGTGTGGGAGAAACGGAATCGGACTCTGCGCGGTCACCCCGGAACACAGCACGGACAATGCCGCCATGATTGCCAGAGCCGCAGCCGAGAAGCTTGCCCGCGGTCAATTCACGGCACTCTCCGAGGATATTGACCCCAACCTTTCCCTGGCTCCCTGAGCAGGATCGCCTTGCCTTTCCTTCCCAAGGCCGACAGCAAGTTCACCGGCTGCCTGCAGCAACCGTTCACGGATCGGCTCCGCCTTGAGGGCAAACCTGCGCTGTTCTCGCTCGTAGACCACTCGTCCGTCCACCGTTTCAACCGGTATCGGGTCATAACCGAGGGAACTCAGCTCATACGGGCTGGCGCGCATGTCGAGCTCGCGAATCTCCATCGCCAGGAAAAATGCATCCCGCAGGATGCCTGAGGAAATCCAGGGGCTCAACTTGTAGCTCCACTTGTAAAGGTCCATATTGGTATGCAGGCATCCCGGCTGCTCCGTTTCGATCCTGTTCTCCAGTGTCGGGCACAAGTTATTGCGGGGTTGCACCTCCCGGGTGAAAAACCGGAACGCATCATAATGGCTGCAGCATAAAGACTGACTGTCGACGAACTCGGCGACCTCCTTCTCGCTCAAACGCAGGGGAAACCCGGCATGGCGCACAGCGGATGCCGGCTGGCGATAGACCATAGCCCACTCATGCAGGCCGTAACAACCGAAGTGCGCCCTGCGTTGCGTAACGGCTTTCAACAACTCCTGAATCCAAAAAACCTCCCTGCGCTGACGGCCACTCATCGCTGCAGGACTAAGCCATGCTTTCCCGCCCTCTGAAACCCAATAACGGCGGGAAGAGAATTCATCTCTGGCATTCTCAAGCACCACACCATGTCCCGGGCTCCATTGCATCAATTGCCCGGGCCGGAAACTGTAATACGTGAACAGGAAATCAATCACCGGGTGTAACTGTGCGCGTGCGCGTCGGTCTCTCTGAGACTCCACCACGGGCAACAGCTGCACTGAATGCATCCGCTCCTGTTCGCGCCACTCGTTATCTTCCAAGGTTCTCATGGTTGCTCACCGGCAGCGACAATAAGCAGCAAAATTGCGCGGATGCCATCAGCTCAATATAAAAAAATCTACCCCCGTCGCGTTGGATCAGGAAATAACCCGGTTGCTATATACTGCCTAAACAATGTATAACTGCCTGCGCGCAGGTATTAGCAAGAAAACAAAACAGCCCTTGCCACGTGAATAGCTGCGAGCACATTCCATAAAAAAAATGACCGCCAGCGACAAAAAATTCCTGTTTAAACTCCTTTCCACCCCAAGTCCCACGGGATTTGAAACCCCCGGGCAGCGCGTATGGGCAAGCCATGTCAAGAAACATGCCGACTCCGTCGACATGGATGCCTATGGCAGCACATGGGGCATCCTCAAGGGGCGTTCCGCCAAGGCTCCCACCGTGATGCTCGAAGCCCATGCGGACGAAATCGG
>JAAESJ010000087.1 GCA_024229495.1 Verrucomicrobiaceae bacterium
CGACGCACAGGTGGTTACCATTACAGTGGTTGTCCTTTAGACATTCATTGCCGTCGGGACAGTTGTTATCACCGGCACATTGAGGTATACATACGCTATCGGTGCTGTCACATACGTATCCAGAGTCTGGATAACCACACACCGCATCGTTGGCACATACGTCTTCAAAGTAAGAGGTGGGTTCACCACCACAATAATCATTGCTACAGTCGCCAGACACACAATCACTGTAGCTGAGACACGCTTCGCCATCCGGCAATTTATCCCCACATGTTGTCCCCAATAGACAGGTATTGGATGTACAATCGTACCTCGAATCACAGGTTTCCCCGTTCCCTAATTTATCCATGCATTCATTACCCTCGCATCGACCACTTATACAATCGTGCCTCGAATCACAGGTTCCACCGTTTACCAACTTATCGGCACACGTGCCTGAAATACATGCTCGGCTAGTACAGTCGTCATAGGAAGAACAAGGTTGTCCTAACGATATTCTACAATCGTCGCCGTATGTACCAGCATAACATTCCAGTCCGGTACCACAGACGTCGGAGGATTCGGGGTCACACGCGTAATACAATGGACAATCGTTGGTAAGCGTACAGTCAACACATACTTTACCGACGCACAGGTGGTTACCATTACAGTGGTTGTCCTTTAGACATTCATTGCCGTCGGGACAGTTGTTATCACCGGCACATTGAGGTATACATACGCTATCGGTGCTGTCACATACGTATCCAGAGTCTGGA
>JAAESJ010000088.1 GCA_024229495.1 Verrucomicrobiaceae bacterium
CCCGTTGGAAGTGTCTTATCACCGAGATTGATGGCGCCTACGACCGTTCTCCCAATGAGATCATGACGGGGGTAATTGGTAATCTGCGCGGAGCTCCACAGCCTACCCAGGACGGGACCGAAGTCGACTTGAATCTTGTAGGATGGCTTCCTCATCTCTGGGAAGTGCTCGACCTCGACGATTACACCGGACCTGAGGTCCAAGTCGAAGTATGCAGATGCGCCCACGTACTCCTTCCTCTCCAGATTCTCGGGATGGTATGGATTACCATCCGGATCTATGACGTGCTGGCCCATTCAATCACCGGCCACATCGGATCTCAGAATAAGGGGCCTGAGATCGATTCCAGCATCCCTGAAGGCGTCTGCCCCACCTTCCTGCCTGTCTAGTATGGTAATGCATGCAGCTACATCGCAGCCCATCTCAGTCAGCATCTGTGCGGCCTTCAGGGCGGAGCCCCCTGTTGTAGTGACGTCCTCGAGAAGCACGACTCGGTCCCCTGACGTGATCGTTGCACCTTCTATGCCAGGGGGATTTCCCGTCTTACGGCCGCCCCTGCCCTTTGGCTCCTTGCGAACCATGAATCCCCTCAGTTCTGAGCCCTTGCCTGCCTTCGCTATGGCTATTGCAGTCAGTGGAACGGCTCCAAGCTCGAGGCCTCCTACAGCATCTATTCCCCCGAGAGTTTCCAATTGGTGGTGAATTAGCACACCTAGCAAGTGTGCGCAGTCGGGATCCATCATGACTGGTTTCATGTCGAAGAAATGGGGGCTCTGTCTTCCGCTGGCAAGCGTGAATAAATCGTCTGGGGAATGCAAGTACGCCAAGTCTCGTACCCTGTCGATTAGTCGTGCTTTCGCCTCTTCCGCGCTGATGGACTGCATCTTCTTCCTCCTCTCCGGGCCAATAGAGTCGCATGAAGGTTCGCAATGCTAATCTGTCAATAATGCCAAGATTACGGTCAATGTTCTTGGACGGCCTAGTCCGGTAAGGAGATGTTCGCAGTGGGGCGTATGGTGATGGTGGTGGAAAATAGACCTCGTTCCGCCTATGACATGGCACGCTTGAGCAATGAGATTGAGGAATATCAGAACTGGCTTGACGAGCGGGCCGAAGCAGAGTACGAATTAGCGTCCAAGGCGAAGTCAAAAGGCTTGGACTTCAGCAGGGAGGTTGAGATTCCGCGCGCCGCGGATTTGGCGAGCAGGACAGAAAAACTGCTTGAGGAGTATCTGAAAGGCCTGAGGATTGAGGATGAGCTTCGCGAGCTACTGGGGACGACAGACAGGGAAAGTGCGTCTATCCAGATAGCAGTAGATGTCGCAAAGAAGATGCACGTCAGGGATGGTGATCTGAGAGATGCGATTGATTGCGGGCTGAGAGTAGGTCTTGCCGTGCTGACCGAGGCTGTCCTAGTTGCCCCGCTTGATGGAATTGGCGCGGTTCGCATTCTGAACAACGGCGATGGGTCTGAGTTTCTATCCATCGACTTCTGTGGTCCAATACGCGCTGCGGGAGGGACAGCCCAGGCCCTTTGCGTGCTGATTGGGGATATGATTCGCAGGGAGCTTGGGCTGGGCAGGTATCTTCCCTCTACTCCCGAAGTGGAGAGGGTGAAGGAGGAGTTCGGCCTCTACAGATCTGGACTTCAATACAAGCCTCCTCCAGAAGAGGTCGATGTGATTGTTCGGGCTTGTCCAGTTATGGTCAATGGGGAGGAGACTGAGAAGCAAGAGTGTGCGGGCTACAAGGAAGTGAGGAATATCGAGAATGAGAATGGATCTTTCCGGACTCGGGTACGAGGAGGTGTTATGCTTGTAATTGGTGAGGGGCTGTGCCTCAAAGCCCCAAAAATAGTCAAGCATACTGAGAGAATGCAAATTCCGGGATGGGACTTCATTTCGCAGTTCGCAGAAAAGGGAAAGCCGAAAGAGGCCAAATCTGGTGGCTTCAAGAGTAAGACAATCCCAAAAATCTCACGATACATGGACGACGTGATTGCGGGAAGGCCGATCTTTGGCGAGCCTGGAGAACCGGGTGGTTTCCGCCTCAGATATGGACGGAGTCGTGCGACGGGCCTAGCGGCTGCTGGCCTAAATCCAATTTCCATGGAGGCGGCCGGGGGTTTCATTTCAGTTGGTACTCAAATGAAGATTGAGAGGCCTGGTAAAGCCTGCGCGGTTACTCCCTGCATAGACATAGACGGACCAACTGTATTACTTTCCAATGGAGATTATCGGATGGTTTCTTCCTTGGATGAGTGGGATGCCATTAATGGAGAGGTGGTTTCAATATGGGACAATGGGGAGATCCTATTGGGATTCGGTGAATTCCTTGAGAACAACAAGGATCTGGTTCCCTCTGCATACACCAGAGACTGGTGGGCGGCAGATCTTGTCGATATACTGGATCATCCTGAAAAGGTTCAGAGATTCTCAGAAA
>JAAESJ010000089.1 GCA_024229495.1 Verrucomicrobiaceae bacterium
ATTTAGATTTTCTTCAGCCCAGTTGGCACTCATTCTTTTACTTTGTGACACAAAGTAAAAGAATCAAGAAATAATTTACAATGGTTGCGAGAGGACGAAACAACCAAGAAAAAACGCAGTTGCCAACAAATCCCGGGGTCACCTACTGCGAGCTTTTTTCAGCAGGCTCCTATTGAGCAGTCTCCCCGGCCTCGGTTATCTTTTCCTGCCGCGACTGTTCCGGTTACCTTAGTTTCCTCTGCATCTGCATACAGGTCAATAGACCCGGACCCGCCATCATCGATGATGATGGAGTTCCCCTAAGTTTCTCTTTTCGATCATAAGCGTTTGCTTGCCTATGGCCCCACACGGCCTGATACTGGACGCCTTGTGACCGAAGAAGAACAATACATCCTTGAAGTCAATGACACTGAGATCCGCTGCCACCGCCCGGATGGCACCATGGACTCAATCTCCTGGAAAAATCTCCTCCGCGTTGAGATCGTCGTTACCGAAGACAAGCCGTTGCCGGTCACCTGTTTCACCCTGCACGGACCAAGCGCCACGGTGGTGATTCCGGAAGGGGCAACCAATGCCGAGGACCTCAGTGAACGACTCTTTGAATTACCGGGTTTTGATGCCGACGTGTTTGTCGATTCAATGTCGGCGCAAACTTCCGAAACCTTTACCTGTTGGCAACGCGAAGGCACGCTGTAGAAGAGCTTTGCGAGCAGCAGTGCGCCCGGCATGACTGACCTTGAATTTGCCGCCTAGAGCTTACCGGCTGGTCGCTGTGATTTGACCAGGGCGGCATGGAAAGCTTCCATCTGCTCAAGCATCTCCTTTACCACCGCGTCATTTTCATTAGCCAGATTTTTCGTCTCTGAGATATCGCCCTCCAGGTCATAAAGCTCGACACCTCCTTGCTTCTTCCCGGTGCGGCGCAGTTTCCACTTGCCCTTGCGGGCGGACTCAAGGCTCCTTCCCCGGTAGTAGTAATACATGTCGTGAGGGCTCACCGCCTCCTGTTGCCCGGAGATCAACGCCCAAATGTCATGACCGTCAATCACCCGGTCACCGGGAACCTTGGCTCCGGCTAACCCGGCAAATGTCGGAAGAAGGTCAATTGTCGCTGCTATGTCATTGCAATGGGTGCCCGCTGGAATCTTGCCGGGCCAGCGCATGATGCAAGGCACACGCATGCCGCCCTCGTAGGTTTGAAATTTAAAGCCACGCAACGGCAGGGCACTTCCCCCGCGTCCATTGCTCAGTTTCCATGGACCATTGTCCGAGGTGTAGACAACCATTGTATTCCCATCCAGCCCGTGCGTGCTGAGGGCCTTGAGAATTTCCCCCACTGACCAGTCAATTTCCTCAATGGTGTCGCCGTAGAGTCCGCGCGCGCTTTTACCCCTGAACTGCCCGGAAGCAAAGAGTGGTATATGGGGCATGGTATGCGGCAGGTAGAGAAAAAACGGCTTGTCGGCGTTACGGCCAATGAACTCGACAGCCTCTTTGGTATATCGATTGGTCAGGGTCTTCTGATCACAGGGATACTCGATGACTTTTTCATCACGCATCAGCGGCACCAGATTCCTCTTCGGCTTCTCCTTGCTGATGCGATCAGCGGTAAAACCCTCACGCAGGACAATATCCGCGGCCAGGTTCATCTCCGGGTCAATCGTCATGTCATTGCTGTAGGGAATCCCTAGATAGGAATCAAAACCATGTCTTGTGGGGAGGAACTTGGGCTTATGCCCCAGGTGCCATTTGCCGATGCAGGCGGTCGCATATCCCCTGGCCTTGAGAATCTCAGCAATGGTAATCTCATCAGGATTGAGCCCGGTTTTATGACCCGGGAACAAGACGCCCGGGATGCCCACCCGTGTCGGGTAACAGCCGGTCATCAAAGCCGCCCGTGATGGCGAACAAACCGAATTTGCCGAGTAAAAACTGGTAAACCGCCGACCTTGGGCAGCCATTGCATCCAGATTAGGCGTCTTTATCAGAGGAGAGCCGAAGCACCCGATGTCCTGATAACCTTGATCATCGGTGAAAATAAGGACAAAGTTCGGTGGTTTTGCGGCTACAAAGCCGGAAAACCAAATGGTAAAGAAAAGGAAAAGTAGAGATTCACGCATAACTCCCGGTATAATAAGCAGGTAAGTGTTCTGTAATGCGCGAATTTAATTCAAATTCTTTCATCTTCAGGCAAAATAAAGATAATTATCCATGATGAGAACCGTCACTTTTCCATTTCTTTGTTTTTTCTTCTTGGGCATTTTCGTCGCCAAGGGCGATGACGGATTGCTCTTTAACAGGGACATTCGCCCACTGCTCTCAGAACACTGCTTCGCCTGCCATGGTCCCGACGAACATGAACGCAAGGCCAAACTCAGGTTCGACCTAAAGGAAGGCGGGGCATTTGAAAAACGCGACGGGGTAACGGCCATCGTGCCGGGCAACCCAGATGAGAGCGAGCTCATGTTTCGCCTGACCACCGAAGATCAGGATGAAATAATGCCGCCTCCGAAGACAGGAAAGAACTTAAAGCCCGCTGAAATCGCACTGATCAAGAAATGGATCGCAACAGGAGCTGAATACCAGGGGCATTGGTCGTTTAGCAAACCGGTCAAACCCAAGGTAAAACCTGCCTCACACCCGATTGATCATTTTGTTGATAACAAGCTGGCAACCATCAACCTCAAGCCCTCCGCGCCTGCAAAGGCCCATACCCTGATCCGCAGGATGAGTCTGGATTTAACAGGGATCCTCCCCACGCCGGCAGAAGTCAGCCAATTTCGCACGGCATACGAAAAGAATCCCGCGCCAGCAATCAAGGCTGCAACTAAACGCCTACTGGCCTCGCCCCGCTACGGAGAACGCATGGCCGTGTTCTGGCTCGACCTGGTGCGGTATGCCGACTCCATCGGTTACCACTCCGATGGCAACATGGATGTCTACCTCTTCCGCGAGTGGGTCATTAACGCATTTAATCAAAACCAGCCATTCGATCAGTTTACTCTCGAACAGATTGCCGGAGATCTTCTGCCGGACGCCACTGTTGAGCAAAAAATCGCTTCAGGTTACAATCGCCTGTTGCAGACTACCGAGGAGGGTGGGGCCCAACCCAAGGAATACATCGCAATCTACGCTGCCGACAGGGTTCGTAATATCTCAGGAGCATGGATGGGCGGAACACTGGGTTGCGCCCAGTGCCATGATCACAAATACGACCCCTACACGGCAAAGGATTTCTATTCCATGGCTGCGTTCTTCGCGGACATTAAGGAGAATGCGGTTGGCAGGCGTGCCGCCGGACTACCCGCCGCCACCGGTCAACACAAGAAGCGCATCACCGATCTCGAGAAGAAGATCGCTGACCTGAAAGAGAAGACGATGGTCTCCTCCCCGGAAATCAAGGCTGACCAGGCAAAGTGGGAAAAAAGCGTCATTGCCTCCAGTAAACCTGTGCTTGGCAAATGGCGTATCATCGGGCCGATCCCAGGGGGTGATCCCAACAAGGCATTTAATACCGAGTTCGGCCCGGAAAAAGGCATTAACCCGAACGCGGTGATTGCCGGGAAAAAGTGGCAGGAACGCAACTTCCCGGATGGCCAGGTTCATGCTCTTGGCAATAACGCGAATTCAGCATGGTATCTATACCGCACAATTAACGCGGCAGTTGCCACGCAACTCCCGATATCCCTCGGATCCGACGACGGCATCCGGGTGTGGCTTAACGGGCATGAACAACTCAAGAACAACACTGGCCGCGGTGCAGCGGCAGACCAGGAGAAACTCACCCTCGAGCTCAGGCCGGGACACAATCATTTCCTGATGAAGATCGTCAACCACGGCTCGGGCTCGGGATTTTATTTCAAGGCTGCCGGCAACGAACTGCCGCTCAATGTTCTTACCGCCCTGAAATTGCCATCCAATGAGCGCAATGAGGCCCAGAAGAAGGAAATCGAGCAATACTACCTGGGAATATCGCCTGTCCTCGCCGGGGCCCGGACACAGGTTAAGGCCCTTGAGCAGGAAAAAGCCCAGCTTCAAAAAAACCTCCCCCGAACACTGGTGACCGTCGCCATGAAGCCGCGCGAGATGCGGATCCTGCCCCGCGGCAACTGGCTCGATGACTCCGGTGAAGTTGTCCAGCCGGCCATCCCCCAGTTCCTTGGGAAGCTTGATAACGGAGACAAGCGAGCCACGCGAGTCGACCTGGCCAACTGGCTGATTTCAGGCGAAAACCCGATGACGGCCCGCACCTTTGTCAACCGCCTGTGGAAACTCTTCTTTGGCAATGGCCTTGCAAAAAATGTTGATGACCTCGGCTCCCAAGGACAGTGGCCCAGCCACCCCGGCCTGCTCGACTGGCTGGCCGTGGAGTTCGTTGAAAGCGGTTGGAATGTTCAACACATGATTGAAATAATCATGACCTCAAGGGCATATTCTCAGAGCTCGCATGTCACGCCCGGCTTGCTTGAGCGTGACCCCTTCAATGCATTGTTGGCCCGCCAATCACGATTCAGGGTGGATGCCGAGATGGTGCGTGACAATGCACTGGCTTTCGGTTCCCTGCTCAATGAAAGGCTGGGAGGGCGCAGCAGTAAGCCCTATCAACCCGCCGGCTACTGGCGGCACCTAAACTTCCCCGCCCGTAGATATGCCCATGACATGGGTGAAAACCAATACCGCCGCGCACTCTATACCCACTGGCAGCGCAGCTTCCTTCATCCCAGCCTCCTTGCCTTTGATGCACCGAGCCGGGAGGAGTGCACCGCTGAGAGACCACGCTCCAACACTCCACTGCAAGCCCTTGTGCTGCTCAACGATATTACCTATGTCGAAGCGGCAAGGGCATTTGCAGAGCGCATCATGAAAGAAGGCGGTAAGGATCCCAGCTCACGCATTAACTGGGCCATGAACACTGCACTCTCACGCAACGGCGATGCGCAGGAGGTAAAGCTCCTTTTTGATCTGCAGGCAGCTCAACTGAAACGCTACCTCGCAGATGAGAAAGCTGCCTCTGAACTGAACACCGTGGGGCTTCAGCCCCCGCCAAAGGACCTTCCGGCAGCAGAGCTGGCAAGCTGGACGGCCATTGCAAGGACCATCCTCAATCTTCACGAAACAATCACCCGGTACTAGAAAAATGACACCTACTGACCTGCAAATAAACCGTCGATCTTTCCTGAATCATTCCAGCGTCGGCATTGGTTCTATCGCCCTTGCCTCATTGTTAAACGATGAACTTGATGCCGCGCCCGGCGACGCGGAGAAGTGGACCGGAGTCATCAAAAAACCACACCACCCCGCCAAGGCAAAACGCATCATTCACCTGTGTATGGCTGGTGGTCCCTCACACCTGGAGACACTCGATTACAAGCCGGAACTGGCCAAGATGAATGGCAAGCCAATGCCGCAGTCCTTTACCAAGGGGCAGCCCATCGCCCAGCTTCAGGGGCAGAGGAACAACCTGAAAGTCCTCGGACCGCAGCATGAGTTCAAGAACTTTGGGAAATCCGGGCAGCATATCTCCTCCATCCTGCCTGAAATCGGCTCGGTCGCCGATGATATCGCTATCGTGCGCTCAATGGTTACCGAACAGATTAACCATGATCCCGCCCACACCTTCATGAACACCGGGACCCAAATCTCCGGTCGTCCTTCCATGGGCTCCTGGCTTCTTTACGGTCTGGGAGCGGAAACCGAAGACCTTCCCGGTTACGTCGTCCTGACATCTGTCGGAGGCGGACAAAACCAGCCCATCGCCGCCAGGCAATGGCACAGTGGATTTCTTCCGAGCCGCTTCCAGGGTGTCCCGTTCCATTCCAAGGGCGATCCTGTTCTCTATGTCACCAACCCAAAGGGGGTCAACACGGATGACCAGCGTGCAGTGGTCAACACCGTGAATGCCCTGAACGGCATCCATCAACAAAAAGCCGAGGATCCGGAAATTTCCGCCCGCATCGCGCAGTATGAGATGGCCTTCAAGATGCAGGCATCCGTGCCCGGCCTTATGGATGTATCTGATGAACCTCAGCATGTGCTTGACCTTTACGGAGCCAAGCCGGGTGACGGTTCATTCGCATCAAACTGCCTTCTTGCAAGGCGCCTAGCCGAGCGCGGCGTACGCTTCATCCAGCTTTACCACCGCGGGTGGGATCACCACGGAGGTATCAAGAACGCCTCAAAAAATACTGCCGGTCTGGTGGACCGCGGCAGTGCCGCCCTGGTCAAGGACCTCAAGGAGCGAGGCATGCTTGAGGATACCCTCATTATCTGGGGTGGTGAATTTGGGCGCACACCCATGGCGCAGGGCAACGGGCGCGACCACCACATCAAGGGATTCTCAATGTGGATGGCAGGAGGAGGTATCAAGGGCGGCACCAACCACGGGGCAACTGATGAACTCGGCTACAACTCGGTCAAGGATATCGTCCATGTTCGGGATCTGCATGCCACACTGCTGCACCTCTTCGGCATTGATTACCGGAAATTCAGCCACAAATTCCAGGGGCTTGATTACCGGCTGACAGGCGTAAAACCCGCCAATGTCATTAAGCCGATACTGGCTTAACCATCAGCATTAGCCTTCGGCAGTCTCTCCGCCCGGAGAGACTTGTGCCGTGATTGACGGCAGTAATTCCCGGTCATTGTCCAGGGCATCAAAATACGAGGGATAACGAGGATACCAGCCGGTCGAGCGCAGGCTCTGGCAGGATACGCGTTTGTTTGACCACCCGCGAACCCTTCCCTTATCCGGTGGTTGAACTTCCGGAATTCCAAGGCCAAACCTGCCGTCAAAGTGCTCGTAACAGGCGCGCTGTCGAAGCGGAGTTTCATCACAAACGTTGTAAATTCCGGAGTGGCACCCTTTCCCGACTAGATGAGCCAGGGCAGAAGCCGCATCCTCACGATGCACCTGGTTAATCCATCTGCCCTCAGCCTCCGGGTTGTCCCCGTCAATCTGGGAGGCACCTTCAAGGTAACGCCTAAGCAGATAGGATCTGCCGGGCCCATAGATGCCGGCCAGGCGCGCCACCGATCCTCCATATCCAAGAACGATTTCCTCGGCCTCCAGCAAAATCCTCCCTGTTTCTGTCAAAGGCTCAGCGCATGATGATTCATCAACTTCCGAGCCATCTGTTTGCCCGTAGACACTTGAACTGCCGGCAAAGACAAGGCGTGCCGGGGAAAATACGCGAATGATGTTGCGACACCCTTCCAGGTATACAGCCCGGTAACGCTCAACACGGTCACCGCTCCCGCGCCCCGAGCTGGCAGCACAATGCACCATCACATCAGCTTGACCGAATTCGTCCCGCAGTCCCTCCAATGCCTTGGCATCAGTGATATCGCAAGCTGTATGGCCATCACCCGAATGACGGGTGACCGGCACAACTTGATGCCCTTCATTCTCAAGCAGACCGCATAGTGGCTTGCCGACGAAGCCGGCTCCAAAAACAATAACTAACATGGAATGTCGCCAATAATGGCTGTGAATTCGTTAACGTTGGAAGAAATAATCCCACTGGAGACAAATTCCCCCTCTTTGGGGACTACTCTACCACAAACCAGGGGTTTAGCAGGGACGGCTTATTATAGAGCAGTGGCTCACCTGTCTGGTAATTAAGGACCTGCCGCCCGGACTCCAACACTATGCCGTGAGCTGCCGCAGTGTCCCATTCCATGGTAGGGCCGAAACGCGGATAAACATTGGCTGCCCCCTCCGCCACCAGACACAACTTGAGTGAACTTCCAGCCGCCAGGCATTCCACCAGCTTGCCAGATGCTTGCAACTTCTCAACAAAAGCATCCGTGTCCGGGGTCCGGTGAGACCGGCTCGCTACCACTCTCACTTCATCGCAGGTGGAATAATGCGTGTCATTGAAAATTCTCTCAGGCTTACCACTGCCTATCGACTTAAAGGCACCGGCTCCGGATTCAGCACAATACAATGTCCCGTCCACTGGCCGATAGACAACGCCTGCCACCGGTTTGCCATCATTCACGAGGGCAATATTCACGGTAAACTCTCCGTTTCTCTTTACGAACTCCCTTGTGCCATCCAGTGGATCCACAAGCCAGAATTCACCCCAGCCTGAACGTTGTTCATAAGGCACCTGCTTGTTTTCCTCTGAAATCACCGGCATTGCCGGATAGTGTGTTGAAAGCACATCCATGATCACCGCATTGGCTGCTTTGTCAGCCTCGGTAAGTGGAGAATTATCAACCTTGGATTCCACCTCGAAATCACGCGAGTAAATATCCAGGATTTCCTCGCCGGCGGCACGACAAGCCGCAACAATTTTCTCTATGTCAACAGAAGGCATTTCCCGCGAACTATACCCTGAAGGACTCCCATGCAAGGCCCATTGCCTGGGAATACCTCTCAAGGTCAATTAAAATGATCTGCCAGTCTTTGCGCGGCATCCTTACCTGTATCACCAAGGGCAGAACTGACGGCCTGCCGTTGGAGTTCGGATATTTCTCGGACGCCCTTCCTGCCCAACTCAAGCATGGTGGACATCTCCTCACTGCTGAAAGTGGCTTCTTCACCGGAACCCTGTAACTCGACAAAATTCGTATCCTCAGTCATCACGATATTGAAATCCACCCGCGCATCACGATCCTCAAGATAACATAAATCAAGTATCGCTTCATCCTCATAGACCCCACAACTCACTGCTGAAACATGGCTGGTCAGTGGAGAAGTTTTCAGTGTCCCGTCTGCAACCATACGATCGAAGGCAATCGCACAGGCAACTGAGGCACCGGTGATCGAGGCTGTGCGGGTCCCGCCATCAGCCTGCAGCACATCACAATCGATCCAGGCCGTGTTTGCCTGCAGCCGCTTCAAGTCCACCACTGCCCGCAAAGAGCGGCCTATGAGTCGCTGAATCTCCGAGCTGCGACCATCAAGCTTGCCACGGGAAATATCACGGGGCTTGCGCCCTCCACCTGTAGAATACGGCAACATCGCATACTCCGCAGTCAGCCAGCCACCGGGGACGTTCTGCTCCTTCATCCAGCGCGGCACGCCGGGTTGGATCATGGCCGTGCAGATTACCCTGGTATTGCCAAAACTAACCAAAACAGAACCAGTGGCATGGGGGGCAATATCAGGCACAAAGGAAATAGGTCGCAGTTGATCAGCTTGCCGGCCTTCAGGTCGTTCCATGTAGACTGCTTAAGGGAAATAAGGCGCAGTGGCAAGCAGTAGAGACATCTGCTATGGGTAAAGCGTGGGTTCAACAGCCATCACCTAATGAAAGAGAACCTAGAGGAGCTCGAACAATTTGCCATCGATGTCATCCTGAATCGACGCAAGGGCTTCCGTGCCAACATCCTGCGCTTATTCCTCTCTGCATTGTCAGTCATTTATCGTGGCGCAGTAGGAATCCGGCTGTGGCTCTATCGTAACCACATAAAACGTGAGCACAATCTTGGTTGCCTTGTCGTCAGCATAGGCAATCTCACCGTCGGCGGAACGGGAAAAACCCCGGTCGTGGAGAAATTCGCACGCGCGCTGACCGCGGGCGGCAGGAAAGTGGCCATCCTCAGCCGTGGATACAAGAGCATAAAGCCACCAATCAAGGAACGACTGCGCCAACAAGTTACCCGCAATGACATTTTTTACGACCCTCCACGAGTAGTAACCGACGGGAAAAAAGTCCTTTTAGACTCGAAAACAGCAGGTGATGAGCCCTACATGCTCGCCACGAACCTCAAGGATGTGGCGATCGTGGTCGACAAGGATCGCGTCAAGGCAGGGCTTCATGCCATCAAGGAATTCAATGCGGATACCCTCCTACTGGATGACGGGCTCCAGTACCTGCGATTGCGACACCGTCTTGACATCGTCCTGATCGATAAGCATTCACCATTCGGTAACGAAAAGCTCCTGCCCCGAGGCACACTGCGTGAACCGGCAAAAAACCTGAAAAGGGCAAGCTACATATTCATCACCAAATGTGACGGAAGCTCAAACGAGAAGCTGATCTCCCGCATACGCAAATATAACCGCACGGCGGAGATCATCGAATGTGCCCACCAGCCGAAGTATCTGGAAGAAAGCACAACTGGAAAGCAATTGCCGCTTGAACACCTGCAGGGAAAATATATCGGCACAATATCAGGAATCGCGGTTCCAGAGAGCTTTGAAGGGGGATTACGCAAACTGGGCGCCAACATCGAGCTGGTACGCAGATACACCGATCACCATCGCTACACCAAGAAGGAACTCAGCGACTTCATAGACCATTGCATCTACCGGGACCTCGATATGATCGTCACGACCGAGAAAGATTTCGTGCGGTTCCCCGAGATCAAGTCACCTGACCTGCCAATCTATTTCCTGCGTGTGGAAATAGGCATACTCAGTAACGAGGAAACCTGGTCAGAATGTGTAAACCGTATCTGTGCACCACGCCCCATTGTTTCGGCAAGAAGGTTCTTCTAGCTCCGGGACTAATGCCGTACAAAAAGGAAAACGGCTTCATGCCAAACCATGGATAGTCTGCCAACAAAAGGTTGGCTCAGGCGCTGGGAGCCTTAATCCTCGCCAACCCCGAAACGAATAAAGCGGCGAACACTCAATTCATCGTCAAGGGACTTACCGCCTGAGGCAAGAAGGTCTCCCACGCTTTGGTCGGGATTCTTGATGAATCCCTGCTCCAGCAAACAAATATTGCTGTAAAATTTACCCAGCTTGCCCTCGATAATCTTCTCAAGGATCTCCGGCGGCTTACCACTGTCGGCAAGCTGCTTGCGGAATAAATCCTTCTCGGCCTCAACCAGGTCAGCAGAGATCTCCTCGCGGGAAAGCCCGGCAGGAGCTGCAGCTGCGATGTGCAGCGTAAGGTCTTTCACCAGCTCGTGGAAAGTATCCTCGGCGGCTGTCTCCTCCTTGCCGCAACCTACTTCCAGCAGGACCCCCACCTTGCCGCCAAGGTGAATATAGGAAGCGACGGCACCGGAACCCTCAACATCAAAGCGCTCCATGCGACGAAACTGGAGATTTTCACCCAGTTCAATCACCTTCGCCTTCACAAAGTCATCAAGGGTAGCGCCATCCTTGTCCGTTGCATTTGCCGCATCCAGGTCAGTGACCCCCGAAGAGGCGACAGCCTCAGCTAGTTCATTGACAAACCCCTGGAAGTTCTCGTTCTTGGCAACGAAATCCGTCTCGCAATTCACCTCAACAATCACGCCTGACTTTGCAGCAGCATCGATGCGTGCATGGACAATTCCCTCCTTAGCCTCACGACCTGCCTTCTTGGCTGCCTTTATCGCCCCGCGTTCACGGAGATGTTTAATGGCGGCATCAATGTCACCTTCAGTTTCCTTTAGAGCGTTCTTGCACTCCATCATGCCTGCGTTGGTCTTGTCGCGCAGTTCCTTTACTAGTGAAGCAGTAATCTCGGCCATGGTATCAGCTTTTCTTGGATAAATAAATTAAGGGTATTCTTGCCTTCCTGACAGGGGGAAGAGTCCGCCATCAAAACGAACCATTACACACCCTGTGGAGAACTTTGGCGACTGTTGCCTTGATCATCAGGCAACCACTTTATCAGGTCGCTTTTTTTTGACTAACTTTCCTCCATCAGTAGCGGCAATGATGGGATCAATAAGATTCTGCAGGACAATGCGAATCGAACGAATGGCATCATCATTGGCCGGAATCGGGTAATCAATGAATGTCGGGTCGGCATTGGAGTCGACCATGGCGATAATAGGGATCTTTAAACGGCGCGCCTCGTTAACAGCAATATGTTCGCGCGCAGAATCCACGATCACCAGGGCGTCGGGCAAACCTTCCATGGAACGAACCCCGCGCAGGTTGCGCAACAGCTTCTCTCGCTCACGGTTCAGTGCAGCAAGCTCACTCTTGCTCATCGCCTTCTTCTCGATCGAGTTTTCCAGTCCCTCAAGATAGTTCAGGCGATCCATGCTCTTGCGGATGGTCTCAATGTTGGTGAGCATGCCTCCCAGCCAGCGGTGATTGACATAATATTGATTACAGGCTTCAGCAGCCTGCCTTACTGCATCCTGCGCCTGTCGCTTGCAGCCGACAAAAAGGATCTTGCCGCCATCGAGGGCAAGCTTGCTGAGAAACTCGGATGCCTCCTCAAGCCGAAGGACGGTTTCTTCAACGTTGATAATGTGGACCCCGCTGCGCTTCTGGAGCAGGAAAGATTTCATCTTGGGGTTCCATTTGCGACTCTGGTGACCGAAGTGGACACCAGCCTCGACAAGTTCTTCAATCAGATCTGCCATTGGATATATGTATTGCTTACGGGGAATGCACGATGGATTCAGGCCGTTTTAAAAGCCCGGTCCGGACGCTCGACCACTTATCAGCCGATCCACGCACCCGCAAAGGTTTATTATTGTTGTTGTTATGGGATGTCCCCCAAAAACAGAGGGGCGTGAATTATAATCGGTGATCCTTACTATTCAAGAGGAAACCGTTATGGAGTCTCGGGCAGCTTCTTTCTGTACGGGAGGAGCGAAATCCTTGCAAAAGCAAGCCTAGGAGAGGCTTTTGCACCCGCTCATGAGCAAATTCCCGGGATTCTAATGACTGCGGCCAATCTCAAGCGCCTCATCATAGCAGGCCTCAAGGATTCCAACAGCTCCGCTTGTGGCAAAGCGCTGCTCAATGACATCACTGGCACCCTGTGCGCATTTCCGGTAGAGGTCAGGGTCTGCCATTAGGTCAAGTGATGCCGCGGCAACCGCCCGGCAATCCCCCTCATTAACCAAAAATCCAGATTCACCCCCGGTAACTGCCTCCGGGATACCTCCATGCCGCGTCGCCACCACCGGCAGGCCGGTGGACATTGCTTCCAGCATGGCATTGGGAACCCCCTCACGATTGCCGTCAGCCCCCATCTGGCTGGGATGAAGGAAAATGTGCGCATCACCCGCCAGCCGTGCCAATTGCGCCTGATCAACAAACCCATGAAAATGGACGGATTGATCGGCATCAAGTTCCCTGGCCAAGGCCTCAAGTTCAACACGCAAGGGACCATCTCCGGCAATATGGAACTCAGCGGATGGGTGTGTCTTCCTTACCTCAACGAAGGCACGCAATGACACTGGTAATCCTTTCTTCTCAACCAATCGACACACCTGCAAAAAGCGCCAGCAGCCATCCTCGGGAGGAATGACACGTTGTTTAAAAGGGAACGCCTCGGTGGGAATCCCAGTGGGGTTTAAGCGCAACTTATCCTGATGACAGCCGAGTTCCCGTAAACGCTTCACCAACGACTCGGAACGGGCTAACACCAATTCTGCCACCTCGAAAACCTCTTTAAGTGCCTCCCTGTAGGCATGATTCTCCGTGTCCACCCCGGCATCAGCACCATGAAATGAGACAACAATCGGGCAGGAAAGCTTTCGCAAAACAGGCAGCAACTGGGCAGCCACACTGCCAAAATAAACATGGAATACATCCGTGCCGTGCCACGCAATCGCATCGAGGATTTCACGTGTCTCCCCGGCAGAAAGGGGAATCATCCCCTTCTTGACCTGAGCGAACCACCACCTGCGCAATGCACGGGAAAGTGGGCGACGAACCATCCGGATACGTTCCTCCGGAAGAGGAAAAGAGGCCTCATTCTTCCTCTTGCGGACAATGACAGCGTTTCTATAACGTTTAACCCCGACAATCTGCCTGTAGACATGGCGCATGTCTGAGGGAAGAAAGGTGGGAAGGTAAGCCGTCACCACCGGTTGCTTGCGATCATTTTCCTGCATTTGTCGCGATACCGGGAACAGGCCACAGGCAGGGCACAACTGCAAGGATAGTTACAAGTGAGCTTCTGCTGGCATCCGTGATATTCTCGTCTATCGGTTGGGTCGGCGAATAAACCATGAATTATCTATCCAAAGCCCGCCGTGTCATCCAGGTAGAAATCGATGAGCTGGAGAACCTGGTGGCTCGCATCGGTGAAGAATTCTCGGATGCCATAGAAATACTTCGTGCCGCGGTCGCCGCTGATAAAAAAATCATCGTGGTCGGCATCGGCAAATCACATAACATCGGATACAAAATCGCCGCTACCCTCAACAGCACTGGCGCCACAGCTGTTGTCCTCAACAGCCAGAATGCCCTCCATGGGGACCTGGGAGTGGTATCTGATGGCGACGTGGTTCTCGCCCTGAGCTACAGTGGGCAAACAGCGGAACTGCTTGAGCTGCTGCCGGCGTTAAGACGATTCAAGGTTCAGGTCATCAGCATGACAGGTGAACCTGAATCATCACTCGCCAAAAACAGTGACCTGGTCCTCGACACCAGAGTCGATCGTGAAGCCTGCCCGATGAACCTGGCGCCGACCTCAAGCAGCACGGTAATGCTTGTCCTGGGTGATGCGCTTGCCATGGTGCTGCTTGAGTCCCGTGGTTTCCAGCAGGAGGATTTTGCCAAGCTGCATCCCGGGGGATCACTCGGAAAGGCACTACTGACCAAAGTTTCCGACATTATGCGCAGTGGGGATTCCTGTGCCATTGTCCATCCCGACACCAGCCTGCGCCTGACACTTGAAAAAATGACTGCCGTTCGCAGTGGCGCCGCGATCGTGCAGTCGAATGAGGGACAACTCGCCGGCATCCTCACTCAGGGTGATTTCGTGCGCGCGATCCAGAAAGACACCGATATCCTTGACCATCCTGTCTCAGAGTTCATGACAACTGACCCTGTTGTCATCCCCGAGGACAAGTTGGCCGCTGAAGTCATATCCGTGTTGAGCTCCCACCGGATTGATGACCTTGTGGTCATCAATCGGGACCAGCAACCGGTAGGCCTTGTTGACTCCCAGGACCTCAGCCGGTTGAAGCTCGTCTAGTCCTTATCCATCGGGGCTGAAATCATCCATCTGCCCCCGAACCCGCCCATCTTCTCATCAATTCCAGATTTTCCCGTTGAAGCCGGACCCTGATCCCTTAATCTAAGAGCCCTAAAGAATTTAACCTATTCCATAAAAGCCAATGGCAGTCGTCGCTACGCAAATCAAAAAAGGACAGTGTTTCCAGTATAACGGTGAAAAACTCATCGTTCTGGACATTGATCACCGCACACCGGGTAAAGGCAATGCCATCATTCTGGTAAACTGCCGCTCCCTGCAATCAGGAAAGACCAAGACCATCAGGTTTGCCTCATCGGACAAGGTGGACATCGTCAACGTCGACCGGCAAAAGCTGGAATACAGCTATACTGATGGCACCGGGTATTTTTTCATGAACCCGGAGACCTATGACACCATCGAGCTCAACGGCACGATCCTCGAGGACGTGAAAGACCTGCTTACCGAGAACCTGGCAATTGACGTGCTGTTTATCGAGGGCAGGGCAATGACCGTCGACCCGCCGCCACAGGTTGAGCTTGAAGTCAAGGAGTCCTCGGAAGGCATCAAGGGCGACACGGCCAACAACCCGCAGAAACCCGCCATCCTCGAGACCGGCCTTGAGGTGCAGGTCCCGCTTTTTGTAAAGCCCGGCGACCGGCTGAAAATCGACACGCGCACGAAGAAATACGTCAGCCGCGCCTAGCGCGCCCGATTACAGAACACGCATGCCAAAGAAGAAGGCCCGCAACCCTTCACGTCTGCGAACCACCACCTCGCTGCCGCATTCACGGGCCTCCGCCCATGAGCCACGCACCATTTCGCTGATCTGGCTCAAGGCCGGAATTGCCATCCTCCTGTTGCCCCTTTGTGTGGTGGCAACGCAGACCTTTCTCGGAGCATTCAGTGAAACCTCGGCCAGCACCCTGGTCATCGGCTCGGCACCCCTGTGGTTCTTTTTCGTCGGAGCAGTCCTCTGGATGATCGCATTCTTCGGTTTGCCCAGGCCTCTCTACCTCTATGTGCTGGGGCACGAGCTTACCCATGCTTTTTTTGTGCTGCTCTGTGGCGGGAAAATCACCGAATTCCGCGTGCGCACCGAGGGCGGGCACATCGTCACCAATAAAAACAACATCCTGATTTCCCTCTCGCCCTACTTCGTGCCGTTTTACTCGGTGCTCACGGTGGCCGCCTTCGGCCTCATCGGACTGGCAACGGACCTCTCCGAGTATTATCCGCAAAGCCTCTTCTGGGGACACGTGGGTTTCAGCTGGTCATGGGTATTCTACATGACTGTGGGAGCCACCTGGTGTTTCCACCTCACCTTCACCGGCTGGATGATCCTCAAGAACCAACCGGACCTGAAACAGAACGGCACCTTTTTCTCGCTGGTATTCATCTACCTGGTGAACCTGTTTGTTCTCAGCGGATTTTTGATCATTGTCGCCAGTGAAGTCAGTTTTTACGGATTCTGCCACTCCCTGATGGAGAATGCCTCCGCGCTGCTCAAGTCCCTGCTCTCCATCTAGATGGGTTCTGCATACGCGCACCTCTTTCGCGGTGGAAAAACGGGTAATTGCTGAGGAGCACCCTGCCAAAGACATTGTAGTGTCCCTGACCCGGTGGCATCATGGAGATGATGACTATTGTTTTCATCGTGCTTGGAGGAATCGCAGCCTTGCTGCTGCTGCGCATCATTTTCTTTAGTGGCCCGTTGCGAGCTCCCGTAACGCCTCCACCAACGGGCATTATCGACATGCACTGCCACACGGCGGGGATCGGCGCCGGCGAGAGCGGTGCCTGGGTTTCCGATGCAATGCACCACAGCTGGAAGTTCGGGCTCTATATGCGTTTTTTTAACTGCAGTGAGAAAGAGGTGCGCGCCAAGGGGGATAAGGTCATTATCGACATCATTGCACGCTCCATCCGCGAATCGATCCACGTCGAGGGTGCCGTGATCCTCGCCCTGGACGCGCCCTATTCCCCCGCAGGGGAAATGGAGCGGGACGCCGGCGAGATGTATGTGCCGAACCGCTTCGTCGGGGAAAGTATCAAGTCCTTCCCTGAGCTTTATTTCGGCGCCAGTGTCCACCCCTGCCGCCCGGATGCCATCGAAGAGCTGGAATGGTCACGGGACAACGGCGCGGTATTGGTCAAGTGGCTGCCCAATATCCAGCAGATCGACCCTTCCGATGAGCGTCATGTTCCCTTCTACAGGAAACTTGTCGAGCTGGACCTGCCACTGCTCAGCCACGTGGGAGACGAGGAGTCGTTCTCAACTGCCAATGATGAACTCGGTGATCCGCAGCTGCTGCAGCTCCCGCTCAAACTCGGTGTCCGGGTGATTGCCGCGCATGTGGCCAGTGCAGGGAAGTCGCAGGGAGAAGACAACGTCGAGCGACTTCTGAAAATGATGCCTGAATATCCCAATCTTGTGGCTGATTTATCAACCCTCACACAGTTCAATCGCCGCAAGTATCTGCGCAAGGTTCTCAACGACGAGCGACTCGATGAGCGACTCATGTATGGCACGGATTACCCACTGACCAATACCCCCATGGTCACCCCCTGGCAGTATTTCATGAACCTGAAATGGCGACAGCTCCGGCAACTGGCAGGGATCAAAAACTCATGGGATCGTGATGTGAAACTCAAGGCCGCCCTTGGGGTTCCCCGTGACGTGTTCACCTTCAGCCGGGATTACCTGAGGCTCCATCGATGAGCCGATCCTCGATGGCGGCGATGTATCCTACAGGGTGGGTGTGAAGGTCGACTAGGCTAAGGAATCCTCCCGACGACCGGCCAGGCGAAACGGCAGGGCTAGAATCGCGAAGAAGACCAGCGCCAGCACGGCCATCACCCCGATGTAGGCCGGCCATGGGCCGATAAAGTCCATCAGGGAAGCCTCCGCCTTCTCACGCAAAAATCCGTAGTTTGAGCCGATGCCCAGGTTGACTGCACCCGCGACGACCATGTAGCCCAGTCCCCAGCGCCAGGCACGGAGCACCGCCCCCCTGGCGGGGCGCCAGCCCAAGCCGATGGGCAGGTAGAGGGCGGCAATCACCACCCCGGAGTGCAACTGGAAAAAGGTAAAAAAAGCAGGGCTTGGATAATCAAAGCAGTTGGAAGGTGTCAGCAGTGCCTGGAAGGTTCCCGCCAATCCCCAGAAATAGGTCAACTCGGCAGCCAGCCGGTGGCGGAAAACCAGCGCGAAAAATCCTGTGATCGCAGCCATGTCACATAGGTGTAGGGGAAACATCATGTCACGCGTGATCTCTATGTCTGCCCAGAAACGCGCCAGGATTTTTGCCGGGTAAGAGGAAATCAGCAGCATTGCCAACAGAACCTGCAGCCACCCGACAAAGCGTGCCCTGGGATAGAACCGGGCGGTAAGGATCAGCAATACCGCAAGCAGAAAGGTCACCCCCAGAGCTGCAAGGTGCGCGCTGCCGAAAGGCGGCAGAAGCGGCGGATTCCCGGTAGCAATAATGGTCACGTGTCCAGGAGCAACGATCCGGGCTTACATCCCCAGGAGCCGCTTGGCTTCCTTGAGAAGAAAATCAGGCTTCATGAAGGGCTCAGGCCCAACATCCATCCAGCGCAGCTTGCCCTTCGTATCAATCAGGAAAGTGCCGTGCAACGGCAGGCCTTCAAAGTCATCGTAACTGCGGTAAGTCTTGAAGGCATTGGCAGAAAGATCTGAATACAACGGGAAAGGAAAATGCTTCTCCTCCCCGGCACAGAGCTCATGCGCCTTGGCAAGCTCAACGAGAGGCTCGGGGCCGATTGCCGCCAGGCTGATTCCTGCAGACTTGAACTCACCGGCCATCGGGGCAAAGGCATTGAGCTGTTCAACACAATGCTCGCAATTGTGACCCAAGTAAAAAATCAGGATGACCGGTTTCCTGGCAAAGGAAGACAGGGAGACTTTCGCACCGTCCTCGGCAATCAGCTCAAAACCAGGAGCCATCGGCGACTCATAGGCGAGGGGACCAAGGTGCGTGAGATCCTCAGGCTTTCCCGCGCCGAAGTCATCCCCGCGCCAGGGCTTTTCACTGCGCCATTCCTCAGCCTTGCCCAGTCTCTTGGCCACGGCGGCGATACGACTGAAAGGCGTGGCATCAAGCTGGATGTGGCTTGAAATCTCCTCCAGCTTTGCAAAGGCACCTGCCGCCTCATCCTTCTTGCCGGATTGCTCCAGGACATGCACCTGCACGGCGAGGGGAACGGTGCGCTTCTGGTTTTCCTTCACCGACTCAGCGGCAAGCTCCGCAGCTCTGGCTGCCTCACCATATTCCAGGTGCAGTAGGGACAGGATGCTCTTGGAGCGCTTGATCTTTTTGGCTTTGTCAGCATCCAGCTTGCCGCCATCAAGTAATTCCAGATAAACGGCGATCTCCTCCTTGAGGGGACGCAATTGCTTGATGTCTCCATCCACTGCCTTGACGGCATCCTTGACCATCTTGTCCGTGTCTTTCTTGTTTTTCTTTTCTTTCTTGGCTTTCTCTTTTGCTTCCTCCGACTGCTTTTTCTTCTTTTCCTCAGCTTTTGCAAACCGGGGAGAAATCTCATCACGCAACGCAACCAGACCGTCCTTTGATTTCAGGCCGAAATGCGCACGCGCCATGGCCTTGAAACGCACCACCTGCTGGGAGAGTTGATCGGTCGGCTCGAGGTAATGGGTCTCGGCAAGCTCGAGTGACTCCTGCCAGCACTCAAAGCGCTCGAGGGTCTCCACCAGGCGCCTCCGGCCATAGGACGCGGATGAATTGCCTTTCTTGTAATGGTTGAGCTTGGGGTGCTGCGGATTGTTGATCATTCCCTTGGCCATTGCAATCGCATCGGCAGCACGACCGACGTGGTTCCAGTTGCGCACCAGCCACTCATTATTGTGCGCATAATTGTGAATGGTGTCAGGCAGCACTTGGTATTCAGCCTGCCGCTTGTGATCAACCCGCGCGGAGGCCTCCTGGTGGTAAGAGGACTCGGGATAACGTTTCAACTTGTCATAGATGTGCCCGGGCATGTGCCACATGTGGGCAATCGCCGGTGCCGTTGAATGCAGCACCCCGGCGGAGCCCAGGGCGCGCCGTGGCTTCTTTCCGTCCCACAGGTGAATGCGGTAATGATGCGAGGGGTGCTTCGGGTTGGCGGCAAAGACCTGGTCAAGCAGGGCATCCACAGACTGCCGGCTGCCAATCGGGATTCCCTGACGACTGAACTCCCAAAGGCGCACCACAAGGAAAGCCTTGGCCTCGATGTCATCAGGATGCTCGTGAATGA
Source organism: Verrucomicrobiaceae bacterium (assembly GCA_024229495.1). Lineage (GTDB taxonomy): Bacteria > Verrucomicrobiota > Verrucomicrobiia > Verrucomicrobiales > DEV007 > CACIUL01. Next base: position 20,121 of record JAAESJ010000089.1, read on the forward strand.
TGTTCTCCAGGGCCTCGATGAGCTTCTGCTTGCGCGCCTTGGCGTCCTTTGGCTCATCGGCATGAAACGCTGACTGGGCCTCGATGTAGAGGCGCTCGCGCGGGCTCACCTTGTCCTTAAGCTCCATCGCCTTCTTGATAAATCCCTTGGCCCGGCTGGCGTTGCCGTTATTGGCGATCGCCATCCCCCAGTAAGCCATCGCACAATCCGGATCCTGTGCGGCAATCTCTCGGAACGTCCGCTCAGCCTCATAAGACCAGAAGCCGTGCAACTGACCAACCCCCTGGTTGAAGAATTGCTGACCCTCGGCCCATGCAACCGTGATCGGAAAATGCACATTGCCGGTTTCTGCAATTTTCACGGCGCTCTGCCTGGGACCTTCATTAAAAGCCTCTCCGGCATGGGAGTGTCCGGGTGCCGGCTTTTCCTCGGCCTTTTCCTCGGCCTTTTCCTCGGCCTTTTCCTCGGCCTTTTCCTCGGCCTTTTCCTCGGCCTTTTCCTCAGCCTTTTCCTCAGCCACCGCCAGCCCGCCGGCAGCAATCATCGCAATCCAAAACAAAAGATATTTCATAACCAAAAGAAGATTCAGCCACAGTGTGTGATCATACCGGGTGCAAAGCAAGCACCCTGTCGCCCATATTCCATGCCACCGGCACAATGATGTGGCATCGATCCATCAGTAACCGGTCAACGACCCGGGAGCCACCACCATCCAACGCCCCGGCAAACCGGGAAGATTCTCGCCCGATTCAGATGATCATGCCGGCAGCCACGGTTTCATTGGTCTGCTCATCAATCAAAACGAAACTGCCGGTGATCCGGTTATCCTTATAGCTGTCGTAATAGAGTGGAGACGATGTGCGCAGTTGCACGCAACCGATCTCGTTCAGGCCAAACTCCTGATCATCCTCGATCTTGTGCAGGGTATTGATATTGATCTTATAACTGAGCTCCCTGACAATCGCCTTCACCTCCTTGGTTGTGTGACGAAGCGCATATTTACCGCCCACGCGCATCTTTTGATCGCCAAACCAGCATACCATCGCCCCAATATCCTGACCCTGCTCGGGAGGATTATTGGGCTTCACGATCATGTCTCCGCGACTGATGTCTATCTCATCCTCCAGCAGAATACTGCATGATTGAGGCGCAAAAGCCTCATTGAGTTGACCATCGGCGGCATGGATTGCCTTGATCCGCGAGGAAAACCCCGAAGGCTGCACCTGCACCTCGTCGCCGGGCTTGAAAACTCCGCCCGCCACACGGCCCGCGTAGCCGCGAAAATCATGATATTCATCAGAGTGCGGACGAATCACCCACTGAACGGGAAAGCGAGCCTGAACGTGATTGTGATCAGTCCCTATATAAACGCTCTCAAGGTGATAAAGCAGGGTGGGACCGGCATACCAGTCCATGTTTGCGGATTTCTCCACGACATTATCTCCGTGCAGGGCACTGATTGGCAAAAACGACACATCAACAAGGTTATTGAGCCTTGAGGAAAATTCCTGGAACCTCGCAACAATTCTCTCGTAGACCTCTTCGCTGTAGTCGACCAGGTCCATCTTGTTGACGGCGACCACCACATGCTGGATGCGCAGAAGATTGGCAATGAAAGAGTGCCGGCAGGTCTGCTCAATCACCCCCTTGCGCGCATCGACGAGGATGATCGCGAGGTTCGCGGTGGAAGCCCCGGTGACCATATTGCGGGTATATTGAATATGACCTGGGGTGTCAGCGATGATGAACTTGCGCTTGGGAGTGGCGAAGTAACGGTAAGCCACATCAATGGTAATGCCCTGTTCACGCTCAGCCTTCAGACCATCGGTTAAAAGAGCAAGGTTCACGTTATCATCCCCACGACTCTTTGAGGATGTCTCTATCGCCTCCAGCTGGTCCTCAAAAATATTCTTGGAGTCGTAGAGCAATCGACCAATCAGTGTCGATTTACCGTCATCAACGGATCCGGCGGTCGTGAAGCGCAGAAGGTCCACCGCGGACAATTCCCCGTTCTCCGGCAAGGTGCTAAGTTCGTTATCGGGCATCAATCAAAGCTTCTTAAAAATAACCTTCCTTCTTCCGGTCCTCCATCGCTGTCTCCGAGCGCTTGTCATCAGCGCGTGTGCCACGCTCAGTCTGCCTGGCTGCAGCAACCTCCGCTATGATATGATCCAGGTCGGCGGCTGAGGATTCCACAGCGCCGGTACAGGTTGCATCCCCGATTGTGCGAAACCTTACGCGCTTCTTCTCCACCCTCTCGCCATCGCGCACAGTAATGAAATCCGTCACCGCAAGCAGTGATCCGGCCCGCTCAAAGACCTCACGCTCATGGGAGAAATATAACCCGGGAATCTCAATACCTTCATGCCTGATATATTCCCAAACATCCATTTCAGTCCAATTGGAAAGCGGAAAAACCCGGAAATGTTCACCATGATGCTTGCGACCATTGAAGATATTCCATAGTTCCGGCCGCTGGTTCTTCGGGTTCCACTGCCCGAACTCATCCCTGTGGCTGAAAAACCGCTCCTTGGCACGAGCCTTCTCCTCATCGCGCCGGCCACCACCAAGGGCAGCATCATAATTGCCAGCCTCAAGGGCATCGAGCAAGGTGACCGTCTGCAAAGCATTACGGCTTGCATCTGCCCCCTTCTCCTCGGTTACCCGCCCCGAATTGATCGAGTCCTGAACCAGTGCCACCTCCAGCCTCGCGCCAATCCTCTCCACAAACTCGTCCCTAAATTGGATGGTTTCCGGGAAGTTGTGCCCGGTATCCACATGAAGTAAGGGAAAAGGAAGCCTCGCAGGATGGAAAGCCTTATAGGCAAGGTGCGCCATTACAATGGAATCCTTTCCCCCGGAGAAAAGCAACACGGGTTTATCAAACTGGGCAGCAGTCTCTCGTAAAATAAAGATCGCTTCGCTCTCGAGCTGTTGAATATGGCTGAGCCGATATGAATGCATCTTTTGGGTTACCTGAATGTTGATATGGGGATGAAGCTTGTGAGGAATGCCTTAGTAGAAGCTGAATATATGATATTAATGCGGATGTTTAAATGCCCTGTCCAAGGAAAGTATGGATACCGCACTCTGTCTTCTCGAATCCTTCCCACCGCCCGGCGCGTTCATCTTGCCCCTCGCCCACCGGCTTGGTACAAGGCCAACATCCTATCGAGCGATATCCCCTATCATGAAGCTCGTTATAGGGGATTTGCTCTTCCTGAAGGTATTGCCAGACATCCTCACGTGACCAGTTGACCATCGGGTTGAGCTTGAGGATGTAGTTTCCCCGCAATTTGTCGAACTGGTAAAGTTCAAGAATCCCGGTATTCTTTCGCTCCTCGGACTGGCCACGGCGTATCCCGGTAATCCAAACATCCAGCGTGGCCAATTTTGATTGCAATGGCAGCACCTTGCGCATCTGACAACAGGTCTCCGGCCGAGTTTTCCAAAGTTCCTTCCCCATGGTATCTGCCTGCTCCTCGATGGTTTGCTCTGGCCTTATTGATTCAATATCAACCTCCCATAAATTCTCCAACCGTTGCTTGAGAGCTAGTGTCTCAGGAAACAACAGGCCGGTTTCTATGGTGAAAATCGGAAAATCCAGGTTGGCCTTCCTCGCATGATCAATAATAACGAGGCCTGATCCCTGAAAACTGGTACCAATCGCTGCCCCCTTGCCAAACGTGTCCCAGCACCACGACAATACATCCTCAAGTGATTTATTATCAAGACTATCCGATAAATCCCGCACATCAAGTTGCGGCTTGCTATCAAGGGTAAACGCCATTTTATCCGTCCGGAGCATGAGAATATACACCCCATTCCCTATAGGTAAAGTAGAGATTATACTTGGGATCTCAAAGAAAACCACAGCGCGCCTTCAGACAGAAGGCGATTAGCGCGGATCTATCACTAATCAAACCGGGGAAATCCTCCAAAAAGACCAATGAAACGGGATCATTCAGATCAAGAACTTCACTTGGATGTTCAACCGCTTTACTTTTACTGATCGCCGACCTATACTCCGCGCCCCATGATTGGATTTTTCATCGGATTTCTTACAGTTGTTCTGGCGCTTGTCTGCCTGCTGATGGTTTTCATCGTGCTAATGCAGAAACCCAAGCAGGAAGGGCTTGGTGCGGCTTTTGGTGGTGGTGTTACCGACTCAATGTGGGGTGCCGACGCCACAAACATCCTCCAGAAGATCACTGTTTGGCTGGCGGTAATGTTCTTTGCCATCACCATGGTTCTGGCCGTGCTGGTTGGGGTGAAACAGAAGGACAAAATCAATAAGGAACAACTTACCTCAATACCGGAAAAGCCAGCCGTTGAAGGGAACAGCACCAACGCAGGACTACCTGCAGCGTCCAATACGCCTCCTCCAGTAAACACCATCACCACAGATCCAATACAGATCCCCCCCGCTCCAAAGCCGGAAGGTGCAGCGCCTGAACCAGAGGCTGAGGCTCCAAAGCCGGAAGGTGCAGCGCCTGAACCAGAGGCTGAGGCTCCAAAGCCGGAAGGTGCAGCGCCTGAACCAGAGGCTGAAGCTCCAAAGCCGGAAGGTGCAGCGCCTGAACCAGAGGCTGAAGCTCAATCTCCAGAAGCCGGAAAAGATCCTGCCACTAAAGAGGGAGATGCCTCTGCCCCGGCAGAACCTACCCCCTGAATTTTTAAGGAGCGGTCATTCTCCCGCCCGCTCATCAAATGAGAGTGCCGTGGGAAAGAATCAGCCACTACGCCACTTATCTTGGCTACCGGGCATTTGAAGGCTTGCTCAATATCCTGCCTCTAAGCTGCGTGTTCGCGGCAGGCAAACTCTGCGGCTGGGTTTCCTATTACCTGCTGGGTCATTATCGCAAGCTCACACAACGCAACATCCGACATGCCTTTGGTGAAGAGAAATCCCAAAGGGAAATACACGCCTTGGCACATCACGCCTTTACGACCCTTGGCGCAAACCTGCTGAGCAGCATCAAGCTTTCCACCATGAGTGAGGAAGCAATCAATAAACATATTGAGTTTGATGGCAAAGAAAATATCAGCAACTGCATTGAGCAGGGACGCGGCTTCATCTTCCTCATCGGGCATCTTGGGGCATGGGAAATCCTGGCCCATATCAACGCAATCACTACTGAAACACGGCGAGCCACCCTTTACCGGCCACTATCAAACCCTTATTTGAACGCCCACATCCTCAGGCGGCGTGAACGCACCGGTTTAAAAGCCTTTGACCGTAAGGATGGCTTCAACGCACCCATTACGCACCTTCGCAAGGGCGGAACCATTGGTATCCTGATTGATCAACACGCGGGGGATCGAGGACATTGGTGCCCTTTTTTCGGGCGATTAGCATCCACATCCAGTCTGGCTCCACTGATGGCTGAACGCACGGGAGTTGCCATGTTTCCGCTGTCAATCATGACCGTTGGCCATGCCCGATGGAAAATGCGCATTGGCAAACCAATAGAACCGGGACAGGGACAATCGCTTGCCACAACAACAGCACAACTCAACCTGTTAATGGAGGAAATCATCAGGCAATCACCACGAGACTGGTTCTGGGTACATAATCGATGGAAAACACCAACGCCTAAGTTCCTGCTGACGAAATACAGGCGAGGATATTCACTCCCCCCGGACATGTCTGAGGCAGAGCTTAAGCCATTTAGAATCCTTGTTCGTTCACCCAACCCGCTCGGTGACGCATGCATGTCGGTACCGGCAATACGGGCAATTAAACGCGGTCGCCCGGACACGGAGATCACTGTGCTTTGCCCTGAAAATCTCACGACATTCTGGCAGGAGGAGGAACATGTCGACCATGTCATTTCCCGTTCCCGTTCAGCCAGTAACCGGTCAGTGGCGAAAGTCCTTCGTGCAGCAGGGCCCTTTGATGTTGCCATCCTCCTGCCAAACTCCATCCGTTGCGCCATTGAGGCAAGAAAAGCAGGCATCCCACATATTGTCGGCTACCCTTCAAAATGGCGGAACTGGATGATCCACCAGTTAATTGCCCCAAGGAACACTGCAACCGGTCCCCGCCCGCACCATATTACCCATTATTTGAAAATCGCCGAGACCATCGGCGCCGACCTCGCCGACCAAACCATTTTTGATCCTCCAGCGGCAAAGCCAAAACCGGATACGGGACGTATTGCGATCAGTGCCGGCGCTGACTATGGGCCATCAAAATGCTGGCCCGCTGATCGCTTCATTGCAACTGCCAACCATATCACTGAGAAGCATCCTGATGCTCACTTCGTGTTACTCGGCACAAAATCAGAGGAGAGTATAGGAAAACATATTGCTGATGAACTAGGCGCACGTTGCAGTGACATGACGGGAAAGACCAACCTGAGCAGCCTAATGGATGAACTCAGGCGTTGCGTATTGCTGATCACAAATGACACTGGTAGCATGCACCTCGCGGCCCACCTCGGCATTCCCACCGTGGCCATATTCGGTTCCACAGAACCTGCGTGGACCGGGCCGCTGGGCAAAGGTCATGAGGTAATCCGCCACCATGTCCCATGCAGTCCCTGTTTTCTTCGCCAATGCCCAATGGACTTCAGTTGCATGACGAAGATCACACCCCTTGACGTTGCAGGAGCAGTCGACGATGTCTTCGGTCGTCTGGCGTGACTTCTGTCATTTTTTCAGGTTGTAGCCACATCTTCCGCGAGTAGAATAACCGCGGTTGTCCAGAGAATATGGATTTTCGACTGACGAACCCGCCAGGGCCTGACGGCAGCAACGGTAGTTTGTTCGAAAATGCCGTAGCTCTCTGGCAGCCACTTTTTTTTCCTAGCCGGAACCGTCCACGGCACCCCCAATATCAATAACCGGCATCCCATCCAGATCTTCATGTGCTCTTGGAGACTCATTGAGCAAATGATCTGGGGCACCGCGCATCTCAATGAGGGTCTTTCCTGGGTTGCGCCTATTCAGTTTATCCTTGGCATAACCTGTTCCGGGATCAGCAACATAAGCATCTCTGAGCTCAAAATGAAGATGTGCAGGATACCGCCCATCAGCACCACCAATCGTGCCAATGGATTCACCCCTTTTGACCAACATCCCAACGGCGGTATTAATCCACTCCAGATGGGCATAAACCGTCTGTATCAGTCGACGCCGAATCCCACTTCCAAAAGCATGCTCGACAATCACGATATTCCCCCAGTCATCAGAGGCGTGACCTGCAAACACAATTCTCCCTGCCGCCACGGCGTAAACGGAATCCCCCAGGTCCGTATCACCGCCCCCGATACCATTTAAGTCATCAGCAAGGTGGTAGCTGCCAAACTTCCGGTTAAATGCCATGAACGGCTGCGCGTTATAAGTCAGTGCCCCATGCTCTGAGCCTATCGGGCTATCAAAGCGTGTTGCCTGCGGGCTGCGCGCAGCGTCAATGGGACGAATAAAGCAAAAACGGCTGTCAGGGGCAACGGCCAGCCCATCAGTGTTGCGATAAGGCCTCCAGGCCTCATAATCCTTGAGAATCACCCATTTCTCCTCCACAGGCACCTTATTTAAAGACATTGATACCACAATCACCAGTAATACGGCAAAAAGGGTTGCCGGAACCGCCACTGAGAACTTCAAACCCTCGAGAAAACGTCGTGGAGGCACGTATTTGACGCGACCATTGCGGCGGTGGAATGTAGGCACTTAATCAAACTGCCTTATGACTCCAGAAGTGCGAGAAAAAATCCAAGTCCTTTTTGACTTAAAAGGACTGCGTATGACCCACCCGAGACAGGTCATCCTTGATGCTGCCTTCTCAGACCAGGGCGCGCATTTCACTGCCGATGAGTTATTTGAAAAAGCCAAGGCGCTCGACAACAAGACATCCCGCGCAACGCTCTACAGGACGCTGACTCTGCTTGTGGAGAGCGGGTTGCTCCACGAAATTGACCTGGGTAAGGGAGTTCCCTCATACGACCCTAACTTTATTGACAGCCCCGATCATAATCACCTCATATGCATAGACTGTACGGAAGTTATCGAGTTTGAAGATCCGCATATAAGCGTCCTCGGGGATTGCCTGACCCGCCGCCTTGGTTTTACACCTGCCAATAAAACAATCCAAATCAAAGCCAATTGCGAAACCCTGCGTCGCACCGGTTCCTGTGTGCACAAGGCAAGTTAGCAGTCTTGCCCACTACCAATCCTAAACACCATCATGTGGAAAGGCCGTTTTCAAGAAGCCACTTCTTCATTACTGACCCAATACGGAGAATCCATCTCCTTCGACTGGCGTCTCTATAAACAAGATATCGCAGGCTCATGTGCCCATGCCAGGGCACTTGAACGCAAGGGCATCATCACCCATGACGAACTTGCTCAGATTGTTGACGGGCTGGAAGCCATTGAGCATGAGATCACAGAGGGGAAATTCGAGTTTGATATTCAACTTGAAGATATTCACATGAACATTGAGGCCGAGCTGACCAAGCGTATCGGCAATACGGGTGCCAAGTTACACACTGCCCGCAGCCGCAATGACCAGGTGGCACTCGACCTGCGCCTCTATTGCCGGGACGAGACAGCTAGCATTACGCAAAAACTGCGCAGCATGCAGAGCGCACTCGTTACTTGCGGATCAAAGTTCAGCAATGCCGTATTGCCCGGCTATACACACCTGCAACGCGGGCAACCCGTACTCTTTGCCCATCACCTGCTCGCATACGTCGAGATGTTCGAGCGCGATGCAGCACGCCTGGAGGACGCCCTGGAGCGTATTGACGTGATGCCGCTGGGATCGGGTGCCCTGGCTGGAAGCACTATTGCCCTTGATCGCGACTTCATCGCCGGGCAGCTGGGATTCAAGGCCGTCAGCCAAAACAGCATGGATGCTGTAAGCGATCGTGACTTCGTTGCCGAGTTCCTGTTTAACCTGGCAATGATCGGTGCTCACCTGTCAAGGCTCAGCGAGGACATTATCCTCTGGTGCAGCAGTGAATTCGGTTTCGTGACCCTTGACGATGCGCACACCACAGGCTCGAGCCTGATGCCGCAGAAGAAAAATCCCGATATTGCCGAACTCACACGAGGAAAATCAGGCAGGCTGTATGGCAACCTGATGTCAATGCTTACAACCCTCAAGGGTTTGCCAATGACATACAACCGTGACCTGCAGGAAGACAAGCAACCCCTTTTCGATTCAATTGACACAGCCGGCGCCGCCCTGGAGATATCCGCTGAGATGATTGCCGGCATGCAGGTTAATGAGGTCACCGCGCGCGAAGCCTGCAGTGACTCCATGCTGTTTGCCACGGACATCGCTGATTATCTGGTAAAGAAAGGGGTTCCATTCCGTGAAGCACATGAAGTCGTCGGGAAGCTTACTGCTTATTCACTCGAGCAGAATACCGCCTTCCCCAAAATCAAGCTCGAGTCTTACCAGGGATTCTCAGAGCAATTCGATGCGTCCGTCTTCGACTTGTTCGAGATCGACTCCGCATTGGCAGCAAGAAGTGCGATCGGAGCACCTTCGCCTCAGAATGTGGAAAATAGACTCGTTTACTGGGGAAAAAAACTCGAGGATCGTTAATTCCCTGATCACCTCCTTTAACTCTTAGCCAAACTCCTTCTCAAGGACTGATAATCAATCCTTACGGCTCATTGAAAAACGCCAACCGGATCATTTCATCGACTAAACTTAATTCCAGAATAATTGCTTTTTCCGGGGAGTAGTTTATCAGATTCCCCCGTCCCTCATCCCTCAGGGACCATCACAACCCAATGTTTTTTTTCCTGAAGAAAATCATCAAACACGGCAGCGGTGTCGCTGCCAAAAAATTTGATGACACCGAGAAACCGTTTCTCGAGCATCTCGAGGACCTGCGCGGCACCCTCATGAAGGTGATCGGAACCCTGGTGATCTCCACGATCGCCGCTTTCTTTTTCTACAAGCAACTCATCGGGATCATCAACTTCCCGGTAGAACAAGCGGGATACGATCCCCAGCTGATTGTTCTCAGTCCCGTTGAGGGCTTTATGAGCGTCCTCAAGGTCTGTCTCTACGCGGGCCTGATATTCTCCTTTCCTATCATTCTCTACTTCATTGGCGAATTTATCATTCCCGGCCTCAACCAGAAGGAAAAGAAACTGATTATCCCGGTAATCATCACCAGCTTCCTGTTGTTTGCCAGCGGTGTCCTTTTTTCCTACTTCGTCGTGATTCCGCGAGCCCTGGAATTTTTCCAGCAATTCAATGAACGCGTCGAGATAGACACTGAGCTGAGGTTCAAATACACGGTCTCTTTCGTCACCATGCTCAGCCTGGTGTTCGGGCTGTGCTTCGAGCTCCCGGTGGTCGTGATGTCACTTGTAAAGCTCGACCTGCTCAACTCGCAAATGATGCGCTCCACGCGCTCTTACGCGATCGTGGCGATGTTTGTCCTTGCGGCAATCATCACTCCGACTCCGGATATATTCACCATGTCACTGCTCGCAGGTCCCATGGTTCTTCTCTACGAGTTGTGCATATGGATGGCATGGTGGCTTGAACGAAAATCCGCCAAGCGTGAAGCACTCGAGCAAGAGGAAGAACGCAAGGCCCTGGCAAAAAGTATCCAGAAACAAAAACAGCGTGAACAGGCAAAAGACACTGAGAGCTCAGCCGAGGAATCCAGTGTGTCAGGCACACGAGAGTTCGGCCCTGACAACGAGGCGGTTTATCCGGATGAAACCGACACCGGTGACAAGCAGGGAAATGATCAAGAGGGTGCAGCATTCGACGAATATCACACCGGCTTGCAGAATGATGAGCCGGACATCGACCCCAGCAGTGACGCAGTATGGAACAATGCCAGCAACGAGGGCAAGGATAGCGGGTCTGACGATTATCATAGCCAACACGATGCTGACCACGATGACCACGACCCCTACCATTACGACCACGGTTATCATGATGACGGTTACTACAGCGGTCCAACTGAGGAATTGAAACGCTCCCTGCGTGAAGAGCTTAAGACCGAGCTTAAGGCCGAGCTTAAGGCCGAGCTTAAAGCCGAGCTTATTGAAGAGCTCAAGCCATCCACTGACGATGACCCGCAGGAAGAATCATCCTAGAAGGCAGATTCCCACACCACAGAGACATTTCCTTTCCCGACCACAGCACTAAACGTGCACCCCGCCGATCAAAGTGAAGGGACAATGCCAAGTTGCAGAGAACAAGCCTAAACCAGCGCTAAAGCGGTTACGACTTATAGCGCAAACGCTTCTTGTGACGGTTGGCACGCATACGCTTGCGGCGTTTGTGCTTGTTCGTCTTGGTCTTCCTTCTTTTCTTGAGTGAACCCATTGGATGATATAAGGCCTCCCGACAGAACCGGGGGGGATGGTTATACCATCAATCAGGAGGGTTCGCTAGGCCTTTTTGCCTCTCAATTACCCCCAGCACCCCATCAATATCACTTAAACCAAGGAATTTGGTGCCATTCCAGCATTCTCTTTCTTATTACAGCACTAGCTTGTTCAAGGGATATTCAATAATTCCCTCTGCCCCTAAGCCCTTAAGCTGCGGAATTAATTCGCGAACAACGGCCTCATTCAGCACGGTCTCAATAGCCATCCACTCCTCATTGGCAAGCCTGGACACTGTGGGATTGCGCAACGCCGGCAGTTTCTCAAGGAAGAGGTCCAGCTTGGAGGAGGGAATATTCATCTTCAAACCCACCACATCACGTGCCGCCTGTGCCGCAGTAAGCAAAAGGGACATATTGTCCATCTTGGAACGCTTCCATTCATCCGCAGCTGCAGTTTTGTTGGCTATGAACTGTGGATAGGACTCCATCAGTGTATCCACAATCCTCAGCTTATTTGCCCTCAAAGATGAACCGGTCTCGGTCACGTCCACAATGGCATCGACTAGTTCGGGAACCTTTACCTCGGTGGCACCCCAGCTGAACTCCACATCAGCATTAACCCCCTTACTCTTCAGGAAATCCGTGGTAATGCCAACACTCTCCGTCGCGATGCGCTTCCCCTCGAGGTCTTCTACCTTCTGAACCGGTGAATCTTCAGGAACCACCAGCACCCAGCGTGTTGGATTACTGGAGGCACGGCTATAGGCAAGGTCACAAATCACATCCACATCAGCCCTATTCTCCGCAATCCAGTCCTTACCGGTAATGCCACAGTCAAGAAACCCATGATCCACATAACGACCGATTTCCTGGGCACGAATGAGGCGTAACTCCAATTCGCAATCATCAGAGGTGGGACGATAGGAACGTGATGAAACGTAAATATTCCAGCCAGCCTTTTCAAAAAGGTCGAGCGTAGCCTGTTGTAGGCTGCCTTTCGGTAAACCAAGTGTTAACTTTCGGGATGACATAATACTGAGTTATTCAGATAACTGGGGGCGGGTAGATTGCTCCCACACGCCGACGCTGTCAACGGCAGGAAATGCAAGTCCGCACATTACCAGCACAGAAACAACACACAGAAGAGAAAATAGGGGCCAGATAAGTAAAAAACAGGAAATACCATGACTTCGGTTTTCATTTCTTGCAGCTACGCCCCATAGCCCTAACATGGCGCCAAACATGAGTGATCTTAATACTACTTCCCTCGCCGCAGCAGCCACCACAGCACGCGGACTGGCCATCGATGCCATTCACAAATGCTCATCCGGCCACCTTGGCCTGCCGCTGGGTGCCGCTGAGGTCGGTGCCGCCCTCTTTGGTCAGACACTACGCTTTAACCCGCAGGATCCCACCTGGATCAACCGTGATCGGTTCCTGTTATCCGCGGGCCATGGTTCCATGTTCCTTTATGCCTGGCTGCATCTGGCGGGCTATGAACTAACTCTTGAGGAAATCATGAATTTCCGCCAACTGGGTAGTAGCACTCCCGGACACCCGGAATATGGCGAAACTCCCGGCGTCGAGGCCACCACCGGTCCACTGGGACAGGGTATAGGTAATGCGGTAGGATACGCCGTTTCAGGAAAAATGGCTGCTGCCCGTTTTAATACCCCTGATCACACAATATTTGACCATCACATTTTTGTCCTCGCCGGGGATGGTTGCATTCAGGAAGGGGTTGCAGCCGAAGCGGCTGCTTTTGCCGGACACTCACAGCTCGACAACCTGATTCTACTCTATGATTCCAACGATGTAACTCTGGATGCCATGGCGGTGAAAACTCAAAGCGAAGACACCGCCGCCCGATTCGCAGCTATGGGGTGGGATACTGAAACTGTCGACGGTCACGATATTCCGTCCATCATCACTGCCATTGAAAAGGCGAAAACCAATGACAATGGCCGCCCTAAGCTCATCGTCTGCAAAACAGAAATTGGACGCGGCATCCCTGAGGTTGCCGGCACAGCAGCCGGTCATGGTGAGGGTGGTGCTAAATTCGCCGATTCTGCAAGGAAGGCAATGGGCCTTCCTGAGGAAACTTTCCATGTATCAGAAAGCGTAAGGGAATACTTTAACCAACACGGGGAAACACTGCAAACCGGCCATGCAGAATGGCAGAGAACTTACGCAGAATGGTCACAGGCCAATCCTGACCGGGAAAGTCTGCTCACCACGGCACTAAACGCAACGACGCCGGCCGACCTCATGGAAAAAATCCCCGAGTTTGATCCGGAAAACAAACTCGCCACTCGCGCTGCCGGCGGGCAAGTCCTGCAACCCATTGCCGAAGCCATGCCAATGCTGGTCTCAGGGAGTGCAGACCTTTACGGATCAACAAAGAACTATATTAAATCTGCAGGGGACTTTGAGCCTCAAAACGGCACCCCTGAAGGTCGCAACATCTGGTTCGGAATTCGTGAACACGGCATGGGTGCAATCATGAACGGCATCGCCTACGACGGCATGTTCCGGGCCAGCGGTGCCACCTTTGCCGTTTTTGCGGACTACCTCCGGCCATCGATTCGACTGGCCGCGCTCGCCCATCTGCCAACAATTTACATTTTTACCCACGACTCGGTCGGTGTCGGGGAAGACGGCCCCACCCATCAACCGGTGGAAACTGTCAGTGGATTGCGGGTTATCCCGGGGCTCGACGTGCTCCGGCCCGGCGACGCAGAGGAAACCGCAGGAGCATTTGCTGCCGCATTGCAACGCACTGATGGCCCAAGCGCCCTGATGCTGACTCGTCAGGGATTGCCATCGCTCAACCCGGCGAAAATACAGACCCGGCGTGAAGGCGTGCAAAAGGGAGGCTATATCCTGAAAAGTGAAGAGGGAACGCTGGAAGTCATCCTGCTGGCAAGCGGCAGCGAAGTGCAACATATCCTTGCTGCGGCAGAAAAGATTGGCCCAGGAGCACGCGTTGTCTCAATGCCCTGCTTCGAGAGGTTCGATCGCCAGTCCCTTGATTACCGTGAAGAGGTCATCCCCCCGGATTGTAAGAAACGCATCGCCATCGAGGCCGGGGTCAGCGGCCTCTGGTGGAAATATGTTGGCGATAACGGCAAGGTCATTGCCATTGACCGATTCGGGATCAGTGCTCCCGGTGATACAGTCATGAAGGAATTATCGATGACAGCGGAAGCCGTCATCGAAGCGGCACAATAAGCCATATCATAAACAGAGCATTACTTCCTGCTGCTGAGATATCCCATCGCTCGCATCCATTCCTCGCAACGTTGTGGCCATGTATGCACCGGGTTGGGGGATTTTCGCAGGCCATAGCCATGCCCTCCCCTTGCATAAATATGCAGCTCGCCAACCACATTGTTTTTCCGGAGGGCAGCGTAAAACAGAGCGGCATAATAGGCCCTGTCAGCATCATCATGGGTAATTGCCACGAAACTCGGCGGTGTCTTGCCGGTAACCTTGATCAGAGGTGAGAGCTGGTCCTTTTTCTTTCCATCGCCTAAATAAGCAGGATAAATAGGAATCAGGAAATCCGGACGGGCACTCAATTCATCGGCGGCATCAATCTTGGTGTAGGTCTCCTCATTAAAATGCGTACCCGCCATCACGGTTAAATTTCCGCCGGCAGAAAACCCCAGCATACCCACCCTTTTGGGAT
This sequence comes from Verrucomicrobiaceae bacterium, assembly GCA_024229495.1. Lineage (GTDB taxonomy): Bacteria > Verrucomicrobiota > Verrucomicrobiia > Verrucomicrobiales > DEV007 > CACIUL01. The sequence goes on from JAAESJ010000089.1 coordinate 35,133, forward strand.
CAATTCCCCACTTCCCGGCATTTGAACGAACCAGTCGAATCGCCCGTTGTGCATCCTGCAACGGCAAGGCATGAGGCGTAACGGGGTCACGACGTGGCACCCGGTATTTCAAAACGAATGCCGAGACCCCGATTGAATTCAACCACTCGGCAATCTCTAACCCCTCATGTGTCCAGGCCAGGATATTGTAACCTCCACCCGGACAAATCACCACTGCCGCACCATTGGACTTCTCCTCAGCAGCCCGATACAGCGTCAATGTCGGAACATCTACGTAAGCAATCCGCATCTTTCCGGTTTTGTCGGTTGTCGTCGGCCTCTTGCGTTTCTCAATACCATCTGGCTCGGAGGGAACCCCTCCCGACGGCCAGATAGCAATCTCCGGGTGAGCGCAATGCCCATTGGCAAGAAAAGCCCAAAAAAAGATAGTCAGAGAAAAAGAAAAAAAACGGGGAATGTTCATGCCCTCTTATCCTAAGGCTCGGCAAGTAGCGCAATCAATCTCTCTTATGGAAACATTTTTCCTCCCCACACATAGTCCGCGCAGCTCCTGTTATGTAGACATACGCATTATAAAGTGTCTTATTATCTGGATATAATTCTCCCATGCACTTCACAGGCAGACTTGCCAAGAAAACCCATAGTAAAGACGGCACGCAATCAATGCCCAGAACCACGCCACAAACCGGAAAAATCCTCTTGCCGGGTATCCTTGCTATCCTGATATGGGTTAACGGATACATTCCCTCCGGTGCCTGTATTGCGAAAGAACTCAGCACGTTCAAGGATTGCCGGCTCACCACAACACAATGGGCGGATGGAGACAGTTTTGAAGTTATCCTTCAGGACGGCAGCAGGCATACACTGAGGTTATATGGTGCCGACTGCATTGAAAAACAGGTCCAGAACACAACCGATGCCCGACGATTACGGGCACAACGGCGTTACTTTGGCATCTCCAACCACGGAGGCAGCCACAAGACATCCATTGCACAGGCAAAAGCCCATGGCAGCCAGGCCTGGAAGGAAGTGCAACTACTGCTCAAGGAGCCATTCACTGTCACCACCGCTTTTGCTGACGCTAGAGGTGACGGCCGTTTCAAGCGCGTCTATGCCTTCATTGAAACATCCACCGGCAAAGACCTTGCCAGCCTGCTCGTTGCAAAGGGTCTCGCCCGTGCCTTCGGTGTCTGCCGGCGCCGTTCTGAGAGTATCAGCTCTGATGAATACCGTGAAAGGCTCAAGGACCTGGAACTACAAGCCGCCACCGCCGAGACAGGAATCTGGACATTTACCGACTGGGATTCACTACCCGATGAGCGCCGTGCAGAGCGTGAGGAAGAAGAGGAGCTCGCACTAGCGAGGAAATCCGCCGATCCGGCTCCACGCTCAATTGACCCGAACACCGCCAACCGCGACCTGTTAATGCAATTGCCAGGCATTGGAGAACATCTGGCCAACCGCATTATTGAAGGTCGATCCAGCGGATATTATCGTGAATCCGTTGATTTGCTGCGCATCTCCGGAATTGGGAATAGCACTTTGGATAAACTGCATCCCTTCCTGCTCTTTAAAGAATAAAAGCCGGTCAAATCCTCGCCATCAAGGAACTGGCCTTATTCACTGGAGTAAGCTAAAGTGGTGATTGAGAGCCATTTTAATCAACCTCAGTAGACCTGCATTCCCGGCCCGCGCTGTTACCTGCCGGAGCACCTACCGGAAAAATGAAAAGCACAATCTTTCGCCACCCGGGGCTGCCTATGGCATTGGCAGTCCTCGGATTGTGTGGGCTCCAAACACCATCCGTGGCCATTGATACCGTTGTTGTCTTCAATGAAATCCACTACCATCCTGCAAACGATACCGAGTCACTGGAATTTGTTGAGCTCTATAACCAGCACACCGTCAACATTGACCTTTCCGGCTGGCGTATATCCGGTGGCATCGATTTTATTTTCCCAAAGGGCACAGTGATTAACGGCGGTGGTTATCTGGTCGTAGCCTCAGATCCTGATGCCATTGAAGCCAACGCACAAATTTCCGGGGTCCTCGGCCCATTTACCGGGAAACTGAGCAACGGAGGAGAACTACTGAGCTTGCACAACAATAACAGCCGCATCATGGATGAGGTTGAATATAACGACCGCTCACCATGGTCATCAGCCGCAGACGGGTCAGGCCTTAGCCTGTCAAAAATCCTACCCCTTTCAATCAGCTCTCTTGCCGCCAACTGGGCAAAAAGTCCGCATCTCTCAGGGAGTCCGGGCAAGGTCAACTTTCCACCACCTGATGCACCTCCACCAACGGTCAAAGTCCCTTTAATCGCACTCGACTCCTCATGGCGCTACAACGAGAGTGGCACCGATCCTGGGACAGATTGGGCAAAACAGGCGCATCAAGCCCAGGGTGACTGGAAATTGGGAGTCGGCGTGTTTGCAAGGGAAACCGGGCTCGAGGTGCCTATAGGCACCGAATTAACCCGCCCCTTCCTCAACAACCCCTATGTAATAACCTATTACTTTGAAACCGAGTTCAATCTCTCGCAGGAGGATGTCCAGGGTATAGAGGCGCTCGAACTCAGTTTCCTGATTGATGATGGCGCCATCTTCCACATCAACGGCGTTGAGGTGCACCGGTATAATATGCCATCAGGGGACACGAATTCATCGAGTCTAGCCACCTCTGCAGCAGAAGCTGAACTGGCATCGCCCCTCCGCATCCCTGCATGGAACCTCACCGCAGGACCGAACCGTATTTCCGTCGAGGTGCATCAGTCCAAACTCGGCAGTAGCGATGTGGTAATGGGAGCCAAGCTGGATCTAGTTCGACAGGCCTCATCATCAGAATCATCCCTTTACCTCAATGAGCTTGGCAGCAGTGACAATGATGACTGGTGGTTTGAACTACACAACTCCGCGGGGGAGGCGGTTGAACTTGCCGGCTACCATTTAACAATCAATGCAGATGCCTCACGCAGCTATACATTTCCCACCAACAGACTAGCACCAGGCACCCTGATTACCTACTCCTCGGCCACCACCGGATTATACCCTGCGAACGGCGAATCCCTGTTTCTTTATTCTCCCGAGGGCTTCCCTGTGGATAACGCAATTGTCGATAATACCCCCAGGGGACGTTTACAGAATAATCCCTCTGGACCGTTCTACACCCCGAATATAATCACACCAAACAAGCACAACATCATTTCCTTCCAGGAGGACATTGTCATTAACGAGGTCATGTATCACTATCGCCCTCAATATTCCGAGGACGGCGATCCTCCGACTTTCTCCACCAAACTGCTCTCGGGTTGGAATGACATATGGCGCTATAACCAAAATGGAGATGACCTTGGCACCAACTGGGAAAATAATGCACACCCTGTCGGAGGCAACTGGCAGCAGGGCGCGGGACCCTTCGGCTATGAAACCAGTGCCGGGAAAATCCCCGAGCCAATTGTCACCACCTTGAGAAACCCGTCCTCCAACGCGCCACGGGTCACCACCTACTATTTTGAAACCGAATTTGAGCTTACGGAATCCTCTCTGAGTGAGATTACCCGGTTAAATTTCAGTCACCTGACCGATGATGGGGCCATCTACTACCTTAACGGCCAGGAAGTTGCGCGTTACGACATGCCTGATGGATCTGTGACATCCGCCACATTCGCAATAAACAACACCTCAGGAGAAGCTGACCAGATACGCTCATTCACCATCAACCCTAACTTCCTCATTATTGGCACCAACCGCCTCTCCGTTGAAGTCCATCAAGCTTCAGCCACCAGCAGTGATATTGTCATGGGCCTCAAGCTCGAGGCTCAGCAGGAAATCAACGGCCCAGAACCACCAAAACCCTTCATGGAAAATCCGGAGGAATGGATCGAACTCTACAATCGCTCAACGCAAAAAATTGACCTTTCAGGGTGGAAACTTGACGGAGCGGTTCGTTTTACCTTTGCCAAGGGCACTGAAATTGCCGCTAATGGTTACCTTGTCATTGCACGGGACGCGGTGAGCCTTGCAGAGAAATTTCCCGGAATTCAGGTGATCGGTGATTTCAGCGGCCAGCTCTCAAACAGCGGTGAGCAGTTACTGCTCCTTGATGCAAAACACAACCCGGCCGACGAGGTCTCCTACCTTGATGGCAACCCCTGGCCACAACAAGCTGACGGAGGCGGATCGAGCCTTGAATTGCAACACCCGGACATTGATAACCTACTTCCCACATCATGGGCGGCCAGCAGCAACCAGGCGACATCAGAGTGGCAGGATTACAGCTTCACCATTACCGCTAAAGATCCCACCTACCGCCCCAGTCAGTTTAACTTCCACGAATTGCGCATCGGCATGCTGGAAGGGGGCGAAATCCTGCTTGATGATCTCTCCGTGATCGAGGATCCCGGGGGCGGAAATATTGAGCTGATCGCCAATGGAGGCTTTGACGATACCCGTGGCTGGCGTCTGCTTGGAACCCATCAATTATCCGGGGTAACCAGGGACAGTGGAGATAACGTATTGAAAATCAAGGCCTCGGACAAATTTAATTATCTCAACAACCTGATCGAGTCAAACCTGACATTAAACGGCGACGCCTTACGGGCGACAAGAAATGGCACAGACTACCAGGTCAGTTTCCGTGCCAAGTGGATCAGCGGGTCGGCGCAATTGCGCTTTGAGCTCTATTACAACAAGCTGGCATCGCTCGTCATCCTCAACCAACCGGCCACCAGCGGCACGCCGGGCAGGAAAAACTCTACCTACTCCGCATCCCTGGGACCTGGGCTCTCTAAGCTTATCCATCACCCCGCCGTGCCAGCCCCCGGCGAATCTATCACGATCAGCGTGCGGGCAACCGACCCGGACGGATTAAGTTCACTGATCTTGAGGCACTCTATAAACGAGGGCCCATTCCGGAGCACCCTCATGGCTCAGGCTGGCAGGAATCTCTGGTCAGCGGTCATACCCGGACAGCCCTCAAATTCGCGTCTGCAGTTCTATGTTGAAGCACGTGATGGAAGTCCCGGGGAAAACCTTTCCTATGCGCCTTCCGGCGGCCCGGATTCCCGGGCAATCATCGTGGTATCCTCACCAAACACTGGAGGCATCCAGCAGAGCGTTCGCATCAATATGCTCTCCTCCGAAGCCAATGCGATGCACTCGGCAAACGACATCCTGAGTAATCACCGCTTCGGATGCACCCTGATTACTGATGAGAAGAACATTGCCTATGACTCGGGAATTCGTCTGCGCGGCAGTATGTTCAGCCGCTCAAGCAGCAGCAATACCGCATTAAACCTGAAATTTCCCGCCAATCGCCGCTATCGCGGGACGCACTCAACCATCACCGTGAGACGCGGTAACAGACGGGAAATCCTGGTTAAGCACATTGTCAATGCCGCCGGCGGAATCCACGACAACTACAATGACATCATCCACCTCAACGGCCACATTCCCGCCCAGTCTGGACGTGCTCGACTGGAAATGTCACGCTTTGGAAAACTTTACCTTAAAAGCCTTCCCGGTGGCAATGGAGAAGATGGAACCGTCTTCAAGATGGAAGGCATCCGTCAATTTGAGGCCACTCAGGACGGCTCAGCGAACACCCCAAAGAAACCGTTCCCAATCGGCTGGATTCGTAACTTCGACCTCGCTGACCAAGGAGAGAACAAGGAGATTTATCGCAACAACATCCGTATCAACACAGGCCTTGCGCGGGATGACTACACCAGCCTGATAAGAATGTGCAAGCTATTCAGCATGAACGGACAGGCTCTTGAGGATGAGGTGCCCTCAGCCATTAATGTGGATCGCTGGACACGCCAGTTTGCCATGCTCTCACTATGCGGAATCGGCGATACCTACTCACAGGGCAACCCGCACAACCTGAACCTCTATGCGCGCCCCGATGGCCTTGTTGAGCCAATGCCATGGGATTGGGATTTCACGTTCAACCGATCCTCTAGCGCTTCACTCTGGGGAGATCGCAACGTCGCCAAGATCTTCTCCCGACCGGTCTACACACGAATGTTTCACGGTCACCTCTATGATATCATTAATACCACCTATAACGCAGGCTACCTTACTCCGTGGTTCAATCACCTCGGGACGCTCTCCGGAGAAAACTACTCCGGCAATATCAGCTATGTGACAAGCCGAGCAAATTTCGTCCTCTCGCAGTTGCCCACTCAGATGCCCTTTGTCATCACGACTAACGGGGGCACTGATTTCTCTGTTAGCCAGCCATCCACCACCCTGACTGGAAACGGATGGATAAATGTCCGGGAGATTTTCATTGAAGGCGTGGATCTTCCTTTACCCGTGACATGGACCGATGCCAACTCCTGGCAGGCAACTCTACTACTGCGACCCGGAGAAAATGCATTCAAAATACTCGCAATCAACCACCAGGGTGCGGTTGTGGGACATGATGCAATAACAATCACTAATACGGGAACCACTTCACCGGCTAACGCATCCAATATCGCAATAAGCGAGATCATGTATCACCCGGAAGATGGCCAACAGGAGTTTATTGAACTACTCAACCTGAGCACCACCGAGACAGTTGTCCTCAGCGGCATTCGTTTCTCCAATGGCATTGATTACGTTTTCCCGCCGGGATCAATCCTCAAACCCGGTGAGAGGTTCGTCGTTTATCAGGCTCAGTTCGCCAACGGGTCCCGGCTAAGCAACAGCGGAGAAAGGATCACCCTCATTGACGGATCGGGTTTGGTGATCGAGGACTTCCGTTACAATGACAGAAACACCTGGCCCGCCAGTACCGACGGACTCGGTTTCAGCCTGGTCCGTATTGCCCCACACGGCAACGGTGACCCCGACCTCGGGAATGAGTGGCGACCAAGCGTGGCTACTGGAGGCACTCCTGGCGGATCCGATTCCACCACATTTACCGGCGGCAGCGCCGGGGATCTCATCGCTTATGCCCTTCCCCTGCCCGGCGACCGTATCGCCGCAAACGTGGACCCAAACGGAACCCTCTTTATCTCCATCCGCCGCAACCTTTCAGCTGACGATGTGAACTTCAGTTTTGACTACTCAATCAACATGATTAACTGGCAGAAAATCGCCCCGCAAACCGACATAGAAATGGTAGAGCGCAGAAATCATGGTGATGGCACCGAGACGCTTTCCTTTCAGACTGATGACCTCTCGCCGGTAAACGGCCAGCAAGCAATCGCCCTCCGGGTAAGTGTCGATGTGCGCTAACCCGCGCCTGAATTGAATCAACTCCGGCCTTTGATCCCGCATCGCAAGGATTCTTCCGTGATTACGTATTGCACCGCAACTCACCGCAATCCTATAATGCATCCATGAAAAGCGGATTACATACCATTGAAAGGCGCTCATTTCTACGCACAGCCAGTGTCGCAGCCCTTGCTGCTATGGGCAGCCCTGCGCAAGTTGCCACCGCTAAGGATCAAACACCGGAATCACTGGTAAATCTCCTATATCAGGATCTGGATGAACGGCAACGTGAAGCCGTCTGTTTTCCCTGGGATCATGTCGACCAAAAACGTGGGCTTTTACGCACTAGGATCGAGAATAACTGGCGCATAACCAAGCCGATTATTGCCAGTGCATTCTTTTCTGCACATCAGAAAGAACTGATACGGGCCATTTTTGAAGGCATGACAAATCCGGAATGGCACTCACGCTTTGACCGTCAGCTCAAGGATGATGTCGGCGGATTTGGAAAAAAACAATCAATCGCCATTTTTGGGAACCCGGAATCCGGTAAGTTCGAGTTCGTTCTGACAAGCCGCCACATGACCCTGCGATGTGACGGCAACAGTGCGGGACACGTCGCCTTTGCCGGGCCTATTCTCTACGCCCACGAAGGTGAACGCCTTTACGAAAAACCTGACCACAAAAATAACGTGTTCTGGCCGCAGGCAGTTGAAGCAAACAAGCTCTACCGCACCCTCGACGCAAAACACCAGGAACTGGCACTTGTAACCAAAGGCATGCCCTCCGAGGAGATGGTCGGATTCAAGGGGGAAAAGGGTATTTTTCAAGGATGCCCTGTCAGTGAATTTGCCGACAACCAGAAGGCTGAATTACAGCGCATTTTAAACATGCTGCTTGAACCCTTCCGGGACTCCGACAGGAAAGAGGCCCTTCAGTGCCTTGCAACCCAGGGCGGACTTGATGATTGCCATCTCGCCTTCTATAGGGAAGGCGACCTCGGAGAGGACGGTATTTACGATAACTGGCGACTTGAAGGCCCTTCGTTTGTCTGGTATTTCCGTGGCCGCCCACATGTGCACGTCTGGGTGAATGTCGCCGATACTTCCTCGGTAAAGCTCAATTCCTATCAGAATTCAGTAGGTGTATAATTAAGGAATATCAGGAGAAACCAAACCTTCCCGAAAGAAAAAAGTAGGCATTCCACCACTCAACCCCCTAGAATCCGAGCAAACCAATAGATTCGAATAAAGAGCATGGCAGCATTGGACCAGGAACAGATCTCAACCTATCACCGCGATGGATACCTGTTTGTTCGCGAACTCTTCAGTAGCGAGGAAATCGGCCTGCTGGGAGAAACTGCACGCCATGACCATGCCATGGACCAGGCCGCTTCAAGCATGGATGATGGCAAGGGCAATGACGTACGGCTCTCATTATGGAATCACCCCGGGGATGGCATTTACGGCATGATCGCACGCAGCGAGAGAATCGTCGATCGTGTGGAACTACTGCTGGATGATGAGGCCTACCACTACCACTCCAAAATGATCCTTAAGGATGCCAAGGTCGGCGGCGCATGGGCCTGGCATCAGGATTACGGATATTGGTACCAGAACGGATTGCTCTTTCCCAATATGTGCAGCGTAATGATTGCCGTTGATGAGGCGACAACAAAAAACGGCTGCCTGCAGGTTCTCAAGGGATCCCACAACATGGGAAGAGTAAACCATATCCTCACCGGGGACCAGGCCGGAGCGGACACCGAGTATGTCACCGAGGCAAGCAAGGTAATGGAAACAATCCAATGTGAAATGGCCCCGGGCGACGCCCTCCTGTTCCATTGTAACCTCCTGCATTGCTCTGCAGCGAACCTGTCCGACCAGGCACGCTGGGCACTGATCTGCTGCTACAATTCCCGTTCAAACAATCCCTTCAAGGAGTCACATCACCCGGGATACACCAAACTCGACAAGGTAAATGACGAGATGGTCCTGCAGGTCGGCAGGGACGATGCCAGGCGCACCAACGTTGAGTTTGCCAATCTCGTGGCCAATGACAAAAGTGCAAAGAGCCTTGAAGAAAACTAGATAAATTCAACCTAACCAGCTTATTCAATGAAACTTGGAATCATAAACAGCGCGTTCGGCCAAGCCGGCGTGGACACAAAAACCGGGCTCGAGCACATCGCGAGGATCGGCTTCGATGCAGTCGATATCTTTACCGAGGCAATGTCTATCGACGAGGTCGAAATCAGCACAATCAAGGATACATGTGCCACAAACAACCTGCCAATCACTTCAACTGTTGTTGTCTCGGCCGGGCTGATTGACTTCAACGACCCGGTGCGCGACTACCACGTTGAGCGAAGCAAGAAGTTTGTCGACCTGGCACAGGACTTTGAATCGAAAAACCTTCTGCTCGTCCTTGGAGAGTATATCTGGCAACGCGAGGTTATCCCACCGGAAGCACAATGGGAATGGGGAGTCGAGGGTGTCCGGAAAATCGGTGAATATGCAGGGGAACGTGGACTTGAGATCGCCCTTGAGCTTGAACCCTTCCGCCTGAGTCTGCTCAACAGCATCCCGGAGATGGCTCGCTTCATTGATGATTGCGCGATGCCCAACGTGAAGGCCAATATTGACGTAAGCCACCTGGTATTGGCCGACACCTCGCCGGCCGAGATCGAAAAACTCAGGGGTAAGGCCACGCATGTTCATATCAGCGACTGCGACGGCAAGGTCCACGGCGACCTGCCGCCCGGGCGTGGTGTGGTTAAATTCGCCCCTTACCTCCAGGCCATCAAGGAACTCGACTTTGAAGGAACAGTGTCCATCGAGCTGGAGTATTCACCGGACCCCTCAAAAATTGTCGAATGGGTCGAGGAGGCCTATAACGCCACCAATGATCTGATGCAGCAGGTCGGCCTGCGCGACATTAGTTAAAGACAAAAGGAAGAAAATCGCGTCAACCGTGCGTTTCCGTGTCAGCACGTCTGAAACCCGGTCACCGGTCACCGGATTGACGCATGGCACCGCTTCCTCCATGACGAAGCCCGGTGGCATGACCCGCCTTGTCAGCTCCACCTCCCTTGCGTGTCGCCGTAGCCCCGCCGGATTCAACATCACCGGCCTCGATAAGCTTTGCCAGCGGGGGATGCTGCAGGGCTTTCGCGCTTACCTGCCCGGTTTTCCCGGGTCCCAAAAACAGCTTTTTCCCGCCGGGCAGGGGAATACTCAGCGGCTTGCGGGCCTTGTTGATAATATCCATTAGCGGGCACACGGTAACATCAACTGGGTCATCGTCCAGTATTCGTAGAAATTCTGCAGGAGAAAATAATCAGCTGCGAACCTGCCGGCAAGAAAGTAGGCAGAAGGTATTCTTACCTCCGCGGGCTCATCCGACAGTGAGAAAAATTCTCTTCTGGACAGTCGACAATCAATATTCAACGACCTAATATCCCATTGTTTCATGAAGCACCTATTCACTGTTCTACTTGTGTCCTGCTTTGCGTTACCTGCCGCCAGCGCCAAGCCGGTCGAGGTGCTCGCCTATTCCGCCACCGCCTGGTATCGCCACTCGGAGATCCCAAAGATTAATGGCTTCCTGGTTCGACTTGGTGCCAAGCATGACATCAACATCAGCGTCACTGAAAATGCCGAGGACCTGAAAACCGATAGCCTGAAAAATTACGACCTCGTTCTTTTCAACAACTCGACCAACCTTGGGGAAAGCGTGCCGGAGGATATTCAGGGGGAACTTATCAAATGGTTCAAGGAAGGCGGCGGCATCATGATGATACATGCCGGAATCGTACAAAATGGAACCTGGCCCGCTTTGATTGAAATTGCGGGTTGTGATTTCGATGCCGATTCAGAATACGTGGAAGCCCGTTTCTTAGTCGACCCGAAGGCAGAAAGCGACCCCATTGTTGCCGGCAAAAAGAAGGAATTCACCTATACGGCAGACTGGCTGAGCTTTAACCGCCCGGTCACCGGCCTGCCCGGCGTTGAAGTCCTGCTGCGCCTTGATGAGAAGAGCTTTGACCCGGTACGGGAACATCCGCTCTACCGGGACAAGAAACCCATGGGTAAAGACCACCCCATTTGCTGGCGCCGAAAGGTGGCGA
>JAAESJ010000090.1 GCA_024229495.1 Verrucomicrobiaceae bacterium
CACAGGGATGAGTTCGGGCAGTGGAACCCGAAGAACCAGCGGCCGGAACTATGGAATATCTTCAATGGTCGCAAGCATCATGGTGAACATTTCCGGGTTTTTCCGCTTTCCAATTGGACTGAAATGGATGTCTGGGAATATATCAGGCATGAAGGAATTGAGATTCCCGGGTTATATTTTTCCCATGAGCGTGAGGTCTTTGAGCGGACGGGATCACTGCTTGCAGTGACGGATTTCATTACGGTGCGCGATGGCGAGAGGGTGGAGAAGAAGCGCGTCAGGTTTCGCACCATTGGGGATGCGACCTGTACCGGCGCTGTTGAATCCTCAGCCGCTGATCTGGATCATATCATAGCGGAAGTTGCTGCAGCCAGGCAGACTGAGCGCGGCACACGTGCTGATGACAAGCGTTCGGAGACAGCGATGGAGGACCGGAAGAAGGAAGGTTATTTTTAAGAAGCTTTAATTGATGCCCGATAACGAACTTAGCACCTTGCCGGAGAACGGGGAATTGTCCGCGGTGGACCTTCTGCGCTTCACGACCGCCGGATCCGTTGATGACGGTAAATCGACACTGATTGGTC
>JAAESJ010000091.1 GCA_024229495.1 Verrucomicrobiaceae bacterium
CCAGGTCGGCAATGGCTTCACCGTTGATCCATGTCTGGATGCGGGGGCCCTTGGCAACAATGCGGTATTTGTTCCACTCGCGATCCTTGAAATGCTTGTGCGGCTTGAGTTCAGCCTTTGGAGTGAGCCAGCCGCGACCTGTTGCCTCCCCGTACACATATCCTGCCTCGGCGCCCTTTGCTCCACTGGCCTCAATCTCGACCTGTGGGCCGTTGACCCTTCCGCCATACTTGTCCTCCGGGTTGCGCAGTTGTGAGCGGATCTGCACGCCCGAGTTGAGTTTGTTGTGGCAGGCTACCTCAAACTCCAGTTCAAAGTCGCCGTAATGCTTCTCTGTGCAGAGAAAGGTGTTGCCACTACCCTCCACGGTGGTTCCCAGGATGGCGCCGTCCTTGATGACATAGGTGGCAAAGCCGCTTTTCACCTGCCATCCGTCAAGGGTTTTGGTGTCGGGGGTAAAGAGGGATTTCCATTCACCCTTGCCTTTTGCCGGCTTACCGGAGGCGTCCTTGTCGAGGTTTTGCTGAATCCATTTGGCCAAGGTGCCGCTGCCACGTCCATAGCCGCCGGGCAACGGCCGCAGGTCACGGGTTTGGCGGGCCGGCGGATCACCCCAGTGGGCGGGAAACTCCTTGCCGTTGGGTGCCTTTGCGGCATTAACGACTGGAAGAAGGGCGAGAGTGATGAGCAGGGAAAGGATTCTGGTTTTCATGGGTCAGTTTTATTTTCCCTGTCATGATAGGGGGGAACCATGCAAAGGTCGATCCTGAAAACAGGAATTAATCACTCGTGGATTTACCGGGATGCTTGTATTCGCCGGGAGGGGAGCAGTCGCTGCAAGAAAACCTTGCGAGTTGGTTCGCGCCTTTTTAGGGTGCAATGAATTCCGCCCGTCCCGCTTTATTGGATTCGGGTAGGAGATGGTTTCAGTGCCTTACGATGTCCAAGTCTTCCTCAAGCAGTGATCCTGTCGAGTTCCAGTTTGAACTTGATATCGGGGAGGATGTTCCGTCCCCGGCTACCGAGCCTCCCGAGAAGACGGAGCCGGAAGCGCAGGTGGATGATCCCGGGGACTATGTCATCCTGAAGAGGAAGGCGAGAAAAGGGAAACCGAAGAAACTTGATCCCGGTAAAGCGCAAACAGACAAGGGGCAGACATCAAGCGGGAGAGAGCAGGAAGCCGGCAGTTCTGATTTCATGCCGAGGAAACTGGATGGCGGGCTGGTGGTGGAGAATCCTGACCCAGCCGAACCCTCTGCTTTATCCCATGAGGTTGAGCCTGTTCGCAAAAGACTGGCACTGGAAGGAATAGGCAAGTCGCGGGACTCGAGAAACAGGATTGCTGGAGCAAGGGGGATACTTAATGACCTGCTCTCCTTGTGTCGGTCTTATGTAGGGCGCCTGAAGTTGGTTCGCCTGCAAAGCAACAAGGTGATCATGGCCATTTTTCTTACGGTGACGATCATGGGGGTAGCCTTGTGGATACTGTTCCCTGAGCCGGAGGATGAAGGTGCCGTGCAGGGAAATGCGAAGCAAAAGCAAGAAAAGGTGATTGCTGTGGTGCCTCCCACTGCCGATCCGCCACCTCCAGAGAAAGCTCCTGTCCTGTTGATGAAGTCGCAGAGTGGTGAAAGTGACGCGCAGAGGGATTTGCGGGCTCGGGATTCACTGGGGAAATTTTTCAGCGCAAGGAACCAGTCCGAGATGCTTCCACTTATTCGTGATTCGGAACGAGTAAGACCATTGATAGAAGATTATTACTCCCGGTATTCGTTTGTGATGCCGGGAGTAAGCAAGATCGTCCGTTTCCAGGAGATCATGATCAATCTGAAGATTTTCCTGATTGCGGATATTGTTCTTGAAGGCAAGGGCGCTAATACCGTGGTGCTGCAAGATGCGGGAGAGGGGTTTGTTGTCGATTGGGAGACATATGTTTGCTACAATCCCATGGCTTGGGAGGACTTTTACAGGAAGCGCCCCGGTCAGGCGATGTCCTTAAGGGTCCTTGCTACACTGGATCATAATCCGGGCTTCGCGTTTCCCGGTGAGGCGGAGTGGGTTTGTGTGCGGATGATTGGCCGTGACTCGGAGGAGGAACTTTACGGATACGTTCGGACCGGCAGCCAAACGGCATTAAGAATCCAGGAGATGCTGGAGGATGAGTGGGAATTTCCCTGCATTCTGCAACTGCAGTTTCCCGAGGATGGGAAGGGTGGGGACAGGCAGGTGCACATCAAGGGGCTTGTCATGGAGAACTGGATCAATGTTGATTAGCAGAGGGTGCGAGTTGATTGGCCATGGCTCTGAGGCAGGGGAAGGGGGCTTGTTTTTTGCAACAGGTGGGATATAATAATCCCATTGTAACTAACTCATAGAATATGGACGAAGAGTTGATGGGAGATGAGAGTTCCTTGGAAACCACAGGGGAATCTGTCAGGCAGCTTTCCGTGATGCTGGAGAACCGCATCGGTGCATTGCACTCGATGATCAAGTTGATCAATGACTCGGGAGTCCATGTGCTCGGTTTCAGTGTTCAGGATTCCTTTGATGTTACCATCCTGCGCCTTGTCCTTACCGAGCCTGATACAGTTGAGACCATCTTCATGGAGCGTGGAATTGCCTTCACTGACAACAAGATCGTTGTTGTTCAGCTGGATGGGGGCGCGGTTTCTTTGGCCAACTGCCTGGAGGCATTGTCGAGCTCAGAGAACAATATTCATATCAGTTATCCGCTGCTTGTGCGCCCAGGAGACTATCCACTGCTGGCAATCAGCGTTGATGATCCCGAATTTGCCGCGTTTACTCTCCAGAACCAGGGGTTCAAGTTGTTGTTCCAGAACGACCTCAGCAGGTAAATCTTCCCTCAGGGCATGCTGATCCCCTCTGCGGAGAGCCAGGCGATGAGTTCGTGGTGGCTGTGGGAGAGGTATTGGTGACATTTTAGTTTGAGCTGTTTACCGGTATTGATGTTTTCGGGGAGGTCATCAATGTAGAGGGTTTCCTTGGCGTTGAGGGAGAATTGCTCAAGGGCCGCCCGGTAGATTTTCTCATCTGGCTTCATGGCACCGACTTCGTGGGAGTATATGCCGCCGGAGAAATAACCAAATGCAGGATATGTGCGCTGCAGGTAATCGAGATGCAGGCGGTTGGTGTTTGATAACAGGTAGAGATGGTGCCCTTGATCGGCGAGTGCCCTTATTAATCCGGTCATCTGCTCGTTCTCGGTGAAAATTTCGCACCAGATGCGGACGCATTCCTCCTGTTCTCCCTCGAATCCGGTTTCCCGGATGATTGTCGATATGAATTCCTCCTCAGTTGACTGCCCGCTTTCATAGGCATCCTTTATTGATCCGATTGTGGTCGGCGGGAGTGTTTCCTGACGATTGCTTCGTGCCTGTAGGCGGGAAAGCATCGACGCGAAGTCGAATGAGCAAATGACGTTGCCGATATCAAAGAGGAATGACCTTCGGGCAGGCATGGCAGCAAGTGGTAAGCAGCAGTCAATCCGTTGAGGAGAGGGTTAACTGATGTCCTTTCTGTTTTGCGATGTCCATGGCGAGGGTTGCGACCTTGCAGGCCGCGCCGGGTTGAGAATGTTTCAGGGCTGAATCGCTCATTGAGCGAAGGCGTTGAGCGGAGTTTTCCGTCAGGCTTAGAATTTCCGTGGTGATGTCATTGGGGGTTTTGACAATGAGGCCCGCCTTGTGTTTCTGGAGCTTCAATGCATTCCCTTCTTCCTGACCGGGAACCACGTAATCGATGAGCATCGGGCATCCCGCAGCTAGTGCCTCATGCACTGAGGCGCCTCCTGCCTTGCCGATAAGCAGGTGGTGTTTGGATAAGAGCTCGGGCATGTCGTCGGTCCAGCCGATGATATGGGTGTTTTCAGGTGCGCAGGCTTCAACGGTATGCCGCAGGCGCTGTTCGTGCCGCCCTAATACCACGGTGAGCTCCAGGGGAAGTTTGTGACGGAGTGATAGGGACTGGATTGCCTGAAGTTTTTTTTCGACATTGCTTGTCCCGGTGCTCGGGGTGTAGAGAATTCTCAAGGGGGAGGCAGTTGCGGGTCGTGGTTGAATTGAAAAACAAGGGTCAACGGGAAATCCGGTAACGTGCACCCTGTTTTCCGGGATGCCATTCTCAAGGAAAAAGTTGGCAGAATCATTGTCGGTTACCGCGTAGTGACCATCTCCCCCATGTAACCAAGCGCGGTTAATGGTTGTGGAGTCCGTCACCACGGTGAGCAGGCCAAAGGGGAGGTTCCTGTTGCCGAAGAGTCGACTGACCAGGTGGCCATAGAGAGGGTAGGTGCTGATTAGAACTGCCGGGTGGGATGAATTCAGGTAATCCGCCAGCCTGCGACCAACCGACCTGGTGAAATTAATGGGAGATTCCCCGACGGGGATGGTATCGGCAAGTTGATAGAGCTTTCGCCATAACCAGGGGTATCTGGTTATAATCATGCGATAGGCGGCGTTTAGGAAGTCAACAGTGTCGGGTTTGGCCGCCTTGAGCAGGTCAAGGGGCAGGGTAGTGCGGATACTGCTCTGGTGCAGTGCGGTTACTATCCCTTTTGCTGCCGAGAGGTGCCCCTAACCAAAGGATGCGGTCAGGACAGCGGCTTGCGCATGGGCTCTGGGCAGGTTTGCCAATTGATTTGTGCTGGTTTTCCGTGGGTTAAAAGGTTTCTGGGGGAATGTATTTTTTGAACATGACGGGATTGGTTGATGTTTGCAAACCCGTTCCCGTTTTTCAAAAGCTTCATTGGGTAAGCCGGCGAGGCAAAAACCGGTGGCATTTCCATTATGGGCTCAGTTGGTGTTATTCATTGCTGAACGGGGTTTCCAGCCATGTTATCTCGACTGGGGTGCAGATAATCCTTGCGCGATCTTGTGGATCACGGTGTGATTCCACAGTGAAAATTAATGGTGAATCTTACCGAACGGTCTGGGTTGAACCCGGCGATGGGGAGATGTGCCTGAAGATTATTGATCAGCGCCGGTTGCCGTTCTCCCTTGAAATTGAGGATCTTGTCTCGGTTGAGGATGTGGTGCGTGCCATTGCTGACATGCACGTGCGCGGAGCCGGTTGCATCGGAGTTACTGCGGCATATGGAGTCTGGGTTGCAGCGCGGGAAAGTGAGGGGGATAGGACGAATCTTGACTTGCTTTGCGGGAGGTTGCTGGCAACCCGGCCCACGGCCAGCAACCTGTTATGGGCAGTAAATCGACAATTGCAGGCTATTGAGGGGAAGCCTGTTGAACAGTGGTCACAGATCACCCTGCGGGAAGCTGGATGTATTGCTGATGAGGATGCCGAGTGGTGCCAGAGTATCGGCAGGCACGGGTTGGGTTTACTCGAGGGGATTGCGGCGGGGAAACCTGCCAATGAGCCTGTGAATGTCCTTACCCATTGTAATGCCGGTTGGCTGGCGTTTACGGACTGGGGCTCGGCAACAGCTCCCATTTATGCTGCTCATCGTTCAGGGCTCCCCGTCCATGTCTGGGTGGATGAAACGCGTCCACGCAACCAGGGGGCGCGCCTCACTGCGTGGGAATTAGCTAATGAAGGCGTGCCACATACTGTCATCGTTGACAATGCCGGAGGGCACCTGATGCAGCAGGGGATGGTGGACGTCGTGATTACCGGAACCGATCGAACTACCTACACAGGAGACGTGGCCAACAAGATAGGCACTTATTTAAAAGCCCTTGCCGCAAAGGAGAATAACGTCCCTTTTTACGTTGCGCTTCCCTCGTCCACATTTGACTGGGAAACCCGCGACGGGGTGGGAGAAATCCCGATTGAGCAACGTGGGGGGGAAGAGGTGTCACGCGTGGAAGGCCGACTTTCTTCTGGTGAGCTTGCGGAGGTCGATGTGCTCAATCCAGGATCCGCTACAGCCAACTATGCATTTGACGTCACCCCGGCCCGTCTCGTCACCGGACTGATCACCGAGCGTGGGATCTGCGCGGCGACGGAGGAGGGGATTGCCGGGTTGTTTCCGCGAAAGCAACAGTGAACTCTCTTCTCGAGAGAGCTTCACTTGTCAGAAATGGCTGTCTTTTGCCTCTAGCCCTTGATCTCTTTGACCCAGACGTTCCGGAATCGCACGTCCTGGCCATGCTCCTGAAGCTTGAAACCTCCGGGACCGGGACCGGGCTTGATGCCGCCGTTGATCTTCTTGATCTCGGAGTCGTCGTGCACCTTGATGCCGTTCCAGTAGACGGTCGAACGTGCCTGTTGCGTGACCTTGCCGTCTTTCCATTTGGCTGCCTTGAAGGTGATGTGAAAGGATTGCCATGTTCCGTTGGGGCGCCAGGCGTTCTTGTCCGGAACGCGGTCCATGCAGAAGGCAGCAATGCCATGAGGTCCGATTTTCCAGTTGTAAGGATCCTTGGTGTTATTGCCTTTGGGTGATTCGATCTGAATCTCGTAGCGGTTTTGTAGGTAGACACCGCTGTTGCTATACCCTTCGGCGCTGTCATCGCCACGCTTTCCCATCAGGACAAACTCCACGTGAGCCTCGAAATCCTGGTATTTTTTCTTGGATACCAGATCGTGCGTGCCCCATCGTTTACCACCGTTGGTCATCAGAACCTTGGTGTCATCAGTTGGGCTCTTGACCAGTGACCAGGAGATCTTCATGTCAGCCTTCGGCCACATCAGCCAGTTGTCGTCGATCGACTTTTGCGTTCCATCGAATAACTTGTCTGCCCCTTCGGGTGCCGTCACTCCCTGATCCTTGGTCTTGTCATAATCCGGCTTATCTTCGGGTTTCACAGCCTTCTCCGCGGCGCCGGTCGAACCGATCACTGAAAACATGGCCAACAAGGCAACCCATTTTAAGTTCTTTATAGAAATCATATCAATTCCCTCGTCAGTAGATTGTTCTGTGTCAATCAAAAAGCGGATGATCGGTATGAGGAAAATGATTTTCTGCCCCGGGAGAAGCATGCTAACGGGACCCGGAATTTAATGCCGCGATATCCTCCCTTCCCCCTTTCAGTTCTTGATCCCGGAGGTCAATCCGGTGACCTGCTTTTTTAGCTATTCGACAATTCGTGTGAGGGCGGTTATATCCGTGGGATTAATGCGTGGTCGTTTCATCACTTTTGAGGGTTCAGAGGGTTGCGGGAAAACAACGCAGATTCAGCGCTTGCGCGCGCGACTGGAGGAGGAAGGGCGTGAGATTCTCCTGACACGTGAGCCGGGGGGGACTGCGGCGGGGGAAAAGATTCGCGACCTTCTCCAGCATGCGCCCGAGGGTGAGGGATTGACCGCGGAAGCTGAGGTGCTGTTATTTACCGCCAGCCGGGCGCAACTCGTCAGGGAACAGGTCATGCCGGCCATTGAGCGGGGGGGGTATGTGTTGGCTGACAGGTTTCTGGACTCGACAACGGTTTACCAAGGGGTGGCGCGTGGACTTAACGCTTCAGCCGTCGCCGCTATCAACAGGTTTGCGGTTGGTGAGTGCATGCCAGACATTACGTTTCTGCTCGATCTCGACATTCAGGAGGGGCGTAGGCGGGTCAGTGAGCGTTCGCAAGGGGATGAGGATCGCATGGAGCGGGAACCGGACGCTTTCTTTGAAAAGGTTCGCCGGGGTTACCTGGATCTTGCTGAAAGTGAGCCGGAACGATTCATTGTCCTTGATGCGATGAAATCTCCGGATCAAATTGCCCGGGAGATTTGGAATTATCTAGGAGAGTAGCATGGCGTTGAGTGTTGATTCGGCTTTCGACTATCTCAGTGGCGCGGTTTCTGCCGGCCGGCTTGCCAGTGCCTACCTGATTGCAGGTCCTGCGGGCAGCGGTAAGGAGAGGCTGGCCTCCCGTCTCGTTTCACTGGTTAACAAAGTGCCCGATGCGGAGAGCCTGGACGGAATGGTTTCTGAGAATCTTCGACTCCTGCGTCCCGAGTCAAAGTCACGGCGGATTTTGATCGACCAAATACGAGACCTCGAGGGGATGCTTTTTCAGAAGGCGGCGCTTGGGGTTACCAAGATCGGTATCGTTGCTGATGCGGATCGGCTACAGGAAGCGGCGCAGAACGCTTTCCTAAAGACTCTTGAGGAACCTCCTGAGGGGTGCCTGTTGATATTGATTACCGCCTTTCCTGATCAATTGCTCGACACGGTTCTCTCAAGGTGCATCATGGTAAGCCTTCTTGATGATGGCGGGATGCGCACCGCGGGGAAAGCTGGCGAGAGGATTCGCGGGATGTTGACCGCGATTGGCAGTGGCACGGGAGCTTCCGAGGCCATGGGCTTGGCAAGGTCCTTTTCCGAAGTGCTTAAGGAAATAAAGCAACAGGCTGAGGAGGAGATTGATGCTGAGAGGAAGCGCGAGGCTGAGATTTATTCCAAAACCACTGACGGCAGCTGGCTGAAGTCCAGGGAGGGGTATTTCAAGGCGCTTGGCCAGTCACGTTATCTGGCCCGTCGGGCAGAGGTGCTGGAGATCCTGGTGGCATGGTTTGGGGACTCGTTGCGGCAGCAGTCCGGATACAGTCGCCTTGACCTTCCTGAGGACGTGACCGCCACGCAACTCCTTGCACAATCCTTCCCGGCGGCGGAGTTGAGCCGGAGAATGACGGCGGTGGAGAAACTGCGCGATGACTTGGCAACCAATGTCCAGGAGGCACTTGCCATAGAGGTGGCCTTTTTGAAGGCTTTCGGGGCAAGGCATTAACCAACATGAAGCAACTCTTCCTAGGTCCCAACCCCTGGTTTGATAAGAAATGCTGTTCTTCCAGTCAGATTAGAGGCGCGCTTGTGCCAAGCCGTCGCCATACCATAACCTTTCATGCGCATTGTTATTGCTCCTGACAAGTTCAAGGGAACGCTCAGCGCCATAGAGGCGGGAGAGGCCATGGCGGCAGCTCTCGAAGGCCATGAGGTGAGGGTTCTTCCCGTGGCCGATGGGGGTGAAGGCACGGTGCAGGTAATGGCTGAATCAATGGGAGCCCGCCCTGTTGTGATTGAGGTGTCAGACCCCCTTGGACGTCCGATCCAGGCCGGGTTTTCACTGGCCGGCGATGAATCTGGTGGAGGCGGAGTGGCGTTGATGGAAATGAGCAGTGCATCGGGGCTTGGGCTGTTGAGTGAAAGAGAGCGTGACCCCTGGAAGGCATCCAGCCGTGGTAGCGGGGAGTTGTTGATTGCAGCAAGGGATGCCGGGGTGGATTCGATCATTATCGGGATTGGGGGAAGCGCAACAAATGACGGAGGATCAGGACTTTCACAAGCCATTGGTGCCCGTTACCTAGACGCAGGAGGTGAGGAGATAGAGGAGATTCCTGACCGGTTACCTGAAGCGGCTCAGATCTTCCAGGACCTCAGCCTGGACTTGCCGTCAATAACAGTTGCCTGTGACGTGAACAATCCACTGCTTGGCCCCAATGGAGCGACGAGTATTTATGGCTCCCAGAAGGGTGTTGCGGAGGAGGAGATGAATCGTCATGAGCTCAGGATGGAGCATCTGGCCAATCTGGTTGCTGATGAATTGGGGGTTGATTATCGCGATTGCCCCGGCGCAGGGGCTGCCGGGGGGCTTGGATTTGGCTTGATGAGCTTCTGTGATGCGCAGCTCAGGCCGGGCTTCGAGCTTGTCGCTGAAAGCATTGGATTGCGGGAGGCTATTGCGGATGCCGACCTGGTTATTACCGGCGAGGGAAGTATTGATACGCAGTCATTGATGGGTAAGGCTCCGGCTGGAGTGGCCGGGATGGCGAGGGCTGCAGGAAAGCGTGTTGTTGCCTTTTGCGGGAGACTGACTGATGCCGGGAGTGTTGCTGCAAGTTTTGATGCGGTTTTTCCAGTTGCTGACGGGGATACCACGATTGAGATGGCGATGAGAAATCCCGCGGACATGTTGAAAAACAAGGTTGCACGATGTCGCTTGATGCTGGAGGAATGGGGGAAGTGAATCAGAGCGTGGTATTACTTTTTGCCGGTCAGGGAGCCCAGGAGGTGGGGATGGGGGAGTCCCTTGCCTCCGGATATGAGCAAGCCAGGCTGCTTATTGAGCGTGCGGACAGTGAACTGGGCAAACCGCTTTCCCGGGTGATGTTCTCGGGACCTGTTGAAGAGCTGACCAGAACGTCATGGTGTCAGCCCGCCCTGTATGTTCACGGGCTTGCCTGTTGGGAGGTTCTCAAGAGCAGGTGCCCTTTCCTGCATCCTGCAGCAGCGGCAGGCTTGTCTTTGGGAGAATTTACCGCCCATGCGGCGGCGGGAACCTTTGATTTTTCCACGGGGCTTTCTCTGGTCGCGCAACGCGGCCGTTTCATGGACGAGGCTTGTGCCGAGACTGACGGCTCCATGGCGGCAATGATAGGGGGTGATGAAGATGCTGTTCGTGCACTTGCCGGGAAGGTTGACGTTGACGTGGCCAACCTGAACGCTCCCGGGCAGATCGTTCTGTCGGGATCCAGAGCTGGGATTGCCGCTGCCGTTGCCGGTGCAAAGGATGCCGGGTTGCGGATGGGTAAGGAGCTTGAGGTGGCTGGAGCATACCACTCACGACTGATGATCGGGGCACAGGATAAGCTGGCGGGAGTGCTTGAGAAGGTAGACTTTTCCGTGCCGGATTTCCCGGTTATTGCCAATGTCGAGGCGCGGGCGGTAGAGGGGGCATCGGATATCCGTGCAACCCTTGAGCGTCAGGTTACAGGATCAGTGTGTTGGTCGCAATCAATGGAGTCTCTCCTGGATGCAGGTCATGAAACATTCATCGAGTTTGGCCCAAAGCCGGTGTTGGCAGGATTGCTCAACCGTATTCGCCGTGGGTGCAGGGTCGTTACCGTCAGTGACGCTGAGTCCATGGAGAAGGCAGTCAAGGAACTGTCCTAGTGGGATTTGACTGCTGTTCCCAGGGGTAAGAAGTGTTAATTGGGTCTGAATTCTTCAGCAAAACGCCAGTTCGTTCTGTAATCACGGGTGAGCGGAATCCCGGAGATCTCAGCGCGAACCATTTCCACCGGGATGCGATTACCTTTCAGTATCCGGTCATGAAATTCACGGTTGCTCATTTTTCCTGAAGTTACCATTTCCTTGCGCAGGACATAAAACTGGATCCCGCCAAGCATGTAGGCACACTGGTAGAGTGTCGGTGTGTGCGGAGCGAGTGAGCGGCGCACCTCTCCCTCCGCGTGCGTTGGTTCATGCCCGACAACACCGACAAGCAAGTCGACGCAATCCTGTGGAGTCATTTCACCAAGATGATAGCCCAAGGAGAAAATGATTCGCGCGCAGCGATGCATGCGCCAGAAGAGAAACCCCATTCGGTCTTCCGGGGTTTTGGCAAAGCCCATGTCCCATAGCAGCATTTCCCAGTATAGTGCCCAACCCTCAGTCCAGAATACGGTGTTGTATGCTGATCGGTGTGTATTATATCGTGACGTCATGAAATCCTGAAGGTGATGGCCGGGGATGAGTTCGTGGTGAACCGTTGCCGCCGAGAAGTGAGGGTTGTTACCGCGCATACTCATCAGCTTGTCGGCATGGGTCATCTCGTTGTGAGGATAGGAGACACTGATGGTTGTTCCGCCGGTAAAGAACGGGTTATAGCGTTGACGACCGGGAGACATCATGCCCATGCGCCAACTGTCCCTTGCCAGTTGCGGAACGGTTACCAGATCATTTTCATCAAGGTATTTGATGCTTTCCAGGGCAAGCTTGCGTATCACGGCCGGTTGTTTCCCTACCGGGACATGAAGGGATTTTACATGATTGAGTGCCTTGCGGACATCGTTGCCGAAGTTGAGTTCCCGTGCCACTTCCTGTTGTTGCTTGACGCACCATTGCAGTTCTCTTTTCCCGATAGCGACCAGTTCACCGGCGCTATAGGGGATCATTTCATCTGCCAGGAGTTGTGCCAGGCGTTTTGCGCCGACCGGGCTCACATGATTTTCGCCATTGAATCCCTCTTTGCGTTGTAATGGTTTTTGATTGGCTTTGCCTTCCTTGGCAAGCTCGGGCTTCTTGAAAGTGTCGGCATAGGCCTGAAGTGAATCGGTCAACCGTTTGCTGGGGGCTGCTATCCACCAGGTAAATAGGGGGTCGAAACCTCGATAGAAATCAAACCATCCCTGTATCAGCTTTTGCAGTTCGCGTGAGGCGTTCTCTGCGGTTCTGAAAATCTCCTCGGAGCTTGAGGGTTCCCCACCTTTGGCTTGTCGTGCGGCCTTTACCGTTGCTGCTGTTTTTTTTCGAATCCTGTCGATCTTTTGTGCCAGCAATTCAAGTTCGGGAGCCAGTTTCTGGATGTTATATTCCTCAAGGGATCGGCGACGGTATTCCAGGGCAATGACTTCATCTGCAAACGGGATCATTTCCGCCGCCTTCTTGAGTCGTCCTGATTCTTCCTGAAACTGATCACGGTCGCGCTCAAGCCGATGACGAAACATGATGTAATCGACCTTTCCGGAACGGTTCATGGCATTAAAGTCCATGCCAGAGAGAAGCTTCATCCAGTCCTTATAGAATTTCCCCATCCGTTCAATGCGGTTGGCGTCTATTTTCGAGGGGAAGTTGTTGTCGATGGTCCTGAGATCCTTTGGGTAGAGGGGGAGAAGGTCACGGAAATCATTGGCATGATCTGAGACAAATTGATCGCCGCCGGGCGCCTTGTAATCAGGCCCCACGGTGGAAACTTGGGCAAGGACGGTTACAGGAAGGCTGAGGATAACCAGCGTGAGAGCGAGTTTTACTGGGGCAATTATTTTCATGCTTATGTTGCTAAATTCTGGTGATGGGCGCGCCCTCCGGTCAAGTGGAATCAAAAGTTGATTACGCTTTAAGCTAGGAATTCCTAGCCTCAATCGGGGGTTATAGCCAGGCGGGCAGAGTGCCGTCGCCGGTCTTTTCGCCTCCGAGGAGCCAACTCAGGTTGAAGCGGGCGAGGTAAGCCCCTTCATGCCTGTGCTGTTTACCACCCTCAAAAAGGATGTAGATCCAGCCTTCACTTGTCGTTTCGGGGCGACCGCAGCTTAGTGAAGAGTAGGCGCCGGGGCCTTGAAATATCAGCCTCTTGACCGGCCAGGTCTTCGCGCCATCAAAGCTTACCCATACCGACACGTTCCTGCGTTCTCTGGTTGCGCTGTCGCAATTGCTGTAGAGGATGATATCACGGCCATTAACCGGCAAGCGTGTCAGTCCTCCGAGGCAACCATTGGCTCCTTTTCCCAGGGAGCCGTCGGGTAGAATCTTTGAGAGTGAGAGATCCTTCCAGGTTTGACCGCCGTCCTCACTCCAGGCTTCCCATCGCATTAACCTGAGACCCGCGGGATCCCAGTGCCTTCGTGAGTTGTAATAGAGTCGACCATCTGCAAGCTCGACAATAGCCCCCTCGCCGGTGCCTTTTGCAGGGAATGGCATGCTGGTGCGCCATGTGTTGCCGCCATCATCACTAAAAATGGCAGTATTATGATGCCGGGGGAAACTTGGTGGGCGATCTTCTTCTGCGTAATAACGTGAGGCGCGAATCAGGCGCCCCGCGTGCTTGCCGTGTCGCAGGGTAATGCCGTGCTCGGCCATGTGCATGGAGGGAACATTTCCGTTGTTGTCCTTTGCGATCACCGTGTCCTGTATTTTCCAGGTTCTACCGTGATCAGAGCTGCGGTAGATGGCAGGGGGCGGTGGGGGCTTGGGCCACTTCCAGTGCTCAACGAAGGCCAGGATGTCACCGCTGTTCTCGTCAACGGTCAGGCCACCTGCCTGCCATCCGGGATTGGCGATGCTGGTAGATCCTCCCCAGGTGGCACCCCCGTCGCTGCTGCTGCGAATTTCCAGTCCCTTCTTTGACCAGTCCCCGCCGCCTCCGGTTGCTCCCCAGGTTACAAGGACTGTTCCGTTTTTGGCGACCACCACGTTGGGTAGCCGTCCTCCCCTGAACACCTGCTGCATATCAAAGCTTGGCGGGCCAACAAAAGGGGCAATGGTTTTTTCCAGGGGTTTAGCGGAGCTGCTCTTGGTTCCTGCGAGGCCTGCGAGAACAGTGGCAACGAGGGTAAAGGTGAGGGGGAGCGGATTTATTAGCATTTGATGTGGTAAGAGTGGGTCAATCTCCGGCAAGGGAAAGGTTCCCGTTTCTGATGCTCACTTGTTGCTTGCCGATGAGGGCGGTTTTGCCATTTGTCCTTATGGATGGAATTTCAGCTGAGGTCGGGAAATAGAAGGTAACCGGGGTGTTGTTGATTCTAATGGTGGTGCCCTTTGCCTGTGCTGTTGTTACAAGCATTACGTCAACTCCACACACTCCAGAGAAATCCACCGCGATGCAGGTGCCGTCAGAGAGAGTCAGTGAACTGCGTTTACCCGTGGGTGAGCTCCACCAGTGTCTCACTGGTCCCGGGACAGATTTTCCCCACTGGATATGCTGCCCCATGCTGTTGATGTGCAACTTTGCGTCAGGCTCTGAGAACAGGTAGCCCCCGTAGCCCTCGGTCCTGTTTAGCAATAGTGAAATAACGGTATCATCGTCGTCCTGCCACCTGTTGCGCCAGAGATAAAATCCCCACTTCGAGTCGTGATAGCATAACGGCAGGACCTCGGACGGATTTACGGCTTCCAGCGTAACGGGCCAGTTTACAAAGGCGCTCACGGCAAGGTGAGGATACCAGCTGGCTGTGTCGAAGGGCTGGTTGGGGGCATCGGTTTCGGCTAGGAAATGGTTGTAATACCATTTCATTGCAGCGCGATGCTTGCGGGAAACGGCTCCCATGCCGATGGCGAAGTAACCCGCTCCGCTTAAACCCTGGCGTGACCATACGTTTTGTCGGTAGCTTCCACGGACCGGCCAGAAGTCAGGAGTGCCGTTACGCGTGACCGTCTGGTAAATCCACTTGAGGCTGAGCATGCGGACATTTGGTCGCTCAACATTCACGTAATCCTTCCCTAGAACGTTACCCATGGCCTTGATCGCTGAGAGATAGGTGATCTGTGAAGACATCGACCCGGTCCCGTCACCCTCGGCAAAGAAGCCGCCATCGCCGAAACCTTCAGTCAGGTTGCGGACCAGACACTGTTCCGCGATGCCTAGAAGTTTATTCACGCGTTTCTGGTCGGTCCATTTTTCTCCCTTGATGGCAAGGAGTGCAAGGGTGGCTCCTCCAACTTGCATACCGAAGTGATTGCTTCCAGGAGGACTTCCACGGTTGCGCCGGAAGTGAGGCCCCAGAAAGCGTTCGCCACGGGCAAGCATTTCAAGGTTTGACTCGATGTCTTCCCTTTTGCTGGAGCTTGGTTCGGCATAGTGAGCAATGGCGCGGCCATACTTCTCTCGTGATGCCTCGTCCCAGCCTTCATAACATAGGTCGTAGCCAACCGCATACCATCCCACTGAGGCGCCTGCTCTCAGTGGACCTCCCGGCCTGCGGAACCCATACCTGGAATCCCTGTCGGGAGCTCCTTCCAGCGCCTGCTCAAAGCAGAGTCTCCCAAAATCAGCATACTTTTTCTCTCCGGTGAGTTGATAGAGTAGACCGTAACCGGCGGCATGGCCTATTGAATAGACTCCGGCTCCCTGCTGGGCTTGGTTGCTTTTGCCAAAGAAAGTGGTCATGGACTTGCCGTCTTTGCCATCCAGCAGGAAGCGTAAACGCCTGAGGATCGCCTTCCCCTCAGGAGTCTTAGCCTTCGCCCTCAGTTCGGGCAATTCAGAGCGGCGAAAGAGAAGGCGAGGATGTTCCCCACTTGCCGGGGGTTTGAAATTCTCCGGGGAAAAGTGCCATGGACTATCCTTTTCTGCTCCAGTGCAGAGGGATGCCAGACAATGTAGTAAGGCTGCTATTACGGTTGGTTTCCGCCGCATCCTCATTGATAGCTACAGGAGGATTTCCTAGCGGGAGACATTGTAATTTGGTGGTTCGATATCCAGCAGGTGCTTGCGGAAAAAATCCTGCCGACGTCGGTGACCGTGCCGACCGCCGCCCCCGTGTCCACCTCCGGGAACCATGATAAAGTCAAAATCCTTACCGGCTTTTATCAGGGCATCGACAAGCCGGTAGGTTGACTCGGGAGGAACGTTCCTGTCCAGTTCGCCCACGATCAGAAGGAGTCTGCCCTGTAGGCGGTGCGCATTGTCAATATTTGAGGAGGCGGAATAGTGTGGCCCTACTGGATAGCCCATCCACTGTTCGTTCCATGAGGCCTTATCCATGCGGTTGTCATGGCAACCACATGAGGAGACGGCCACCTTGTAGAAGTCGGGGTGAAAGAGGAGGGCTCCGGTTGAACTTTGCCCGCCGGCTGATCCTCCAAAGATGCCTACGCGGGAAATGTCATACCAGGGGTTGTTTTTCGCGAAGGCCTTGTGCCAGAGGATGCGGTCAGGGAATCCTGCATCCTTAAGGTTCTGCCAACACACGTCATGAAAGGCCTTGGAGCGATTGGCTGTTCCCATGCCGTCCATCTTGACGACGACAAATCCCATGTCTGTCCAGGATGAGTAACGTCGTCCTGCGCTGAATTGTTTTGGAGTGTAGGAGTCATGGGGGCCTGCATACATTTCCTCAAGGACAGGGTATTGCTTTTTGGGGTCGAAGTCGCGCGGGCGGGAGACAAATCCCCAGATGTCGGTCTCACCGTCGCGCCCTTTTGCAGAGAATACCTCAGGTGGGCTCCAGCCTTCGTTCTTAAGCTCGGAGACATCTGCCTTTTCCAGCTCACAGACAAGTTTTCCGTCAGTTGCCCGCCGCAGTTCGTGGACCGGTGGCATGTCTACTCGCGAATAGGAGTCGATGAGGAACCGTTGGTCTGGGGAATAGCGGATGTTGTGCCAGCCATTGCCCTCGGTAAGCGCCGTCAGGTGAGTGCCGTCAAAGTTAACCCGGTAGTAGTGCATCAAGTATGGGTCATGATCAGGGTTCCTGCCGGAGGCGCGAAACCATACTTGTCGCTTGTCTTCGTCAATCCGATCGACATAGCGAACAACAAATTTGCCCTTGGTGATCTGGTTTTTGATTTTTCCGGTGGCAATATCAATCAGGTAGAGGTGTCTCCAGCCGTCACGCTCGGAAATGTGGATGATTTCTTTGCTTTGTCGTAACCAGTTAACCAGCGGAACACCGAGATCCTTGGCGTGTTCGGTCCAGATAAAGGTGTCTGTTGTCTCGTCAACAATATTGCGATGTTTACCTGTAAAGGTATCCAACTCGATGATCCTGAAGCGTTGATGTCCTCTATCGATCTTTTGGTAGCGGCAGTATCGACCTTCAGGAGTCCATAGCAGGGCAGGGCCTCGGAAATCAATAATACCAACCTTTGGTTTGCTGTGTGCTTTGCCCTCGATATCAAACCAGTTTAACTCATGAGTATTGAATTTGTCGCCGGGTAGTGGGTAACGTCGTGTTTGAAGCTTGGCGCGGCCGCCTGCCTTAGGTGAGGACTCGATGAGGTGAACATCCCCGATCTTGCCCGGCTCCACACGGAAGGAGATAAGGTTGTTGGAATTGGGTGACCAGTATGGCGCCTGATAGCTGTTGTTTGGGGTGCCGTCGGTGCTTAGGGCAATCTCTTCACCATTGTTTTCCACGGCGGGCTTCCCAGGTGTGGTCGGGGCTTTGAGTGGGCGGACAAACAGGTTGTGCTCCTTGATGTAGGCGCGCCATTTTCCGTCCGGTGAGACATCACGGCTTGGTCGATAGGGCTTGACCTTTGGTTTTTGGGTGTCTTGCTTGTGGTCGATTTTTTTTCTCGAATGAGCCGGTAGTTCTTCGACATCTATTCTGTCGAGTTGATGCTTGCCACGATGCCACTGGAAGTGCTGATTTTTGACCCGGAAATAGGCGAGGTTCTTATGGAGGTGGAATTGTAGTTGCTCCAGCTGAAGCTTTGCTGCAGGCAGCTTGCCTGCGCCCGCTTTATTGAGGGCAGTTGCAAGTAGTTCCTGATTGAAGGCGGGTTGCCTGACTCCCTTCTCAAGGTCGACCAGTATGTATTCGCGTGTGCCTGCTGCAAGGTCATTGCGATACCAGAAGTGCGAATTGTCGCCGGCCCATTGCGGATTAACCCGGTCCCTGTAGATGTTTGCGGACCGGCTTTCCCGTGGGGCAAGCAGATTGAAGAGAGTGAACAGGATGGTGAGGGTAGCGGGGTAGTAAATGCGCATGGTCAATGTGGAGCAGGAGAGTCTCATGAGAATGCTCTTAAGTGGTTGGGCTGTTGATGCTAAGTGCTACGCACAGCGGGTATTAATCGTGCTTTGTCACGGACAAGTGGCGGTCGCCTGTAAATGTGAATGATGTTCCGGCATCTTTTCTTATTTTTTGAGTGTGCGCAGGTCGCCCTGTCGCATGGTGATGCCTTCTCGATCGAGATGTTCCAGCAGGGGAATCAGGATACGGCGGGTGGTGCCAAGTGCCTGCCTGATGTCTGCGGCAGTTGACGGTCCTTTCTCTGTAATGTGAGCCTTGATTTTCTCCACGGCCTTTTGGTAATGAACTTCTAGAAGGATTGCCTTCTCATCAAGCTGGATTGCTTTTCCTGTCTCAATAAGGAATTTGAGCGTCGTTGTTTCATTCTCTGTCTTTGCCAATTCCTTCGGGCTGGGAGGTTCAAGCGGGTTTTCTTCAAGTGCCTTGCAGATGTGCTTCTCGGCTGCCTGGAGGTGGCCGGGAAGTTGTGGAGCATGTTTTGTGCTGCGGATCAGGTTCCCGGAGCGAACGAATCCTGAGCCGGTTAATTCGGTGATGAGGGCATCAAAGAGCTTTGGGTCAGGCAGGCGCTTCTTCATGAAGGAGCGTAGCGTGTTGAGGTCTAGCCCGGGGAGTTCCGGATGTTTCTCGTGGATGGTCTCGATGCGTGCTCCCGCGATACCGCACACCTCTTTCCACCAGTCAGTATCCAGCAACCAGCTCTCCATTACCACGTGTCCGCAGCTCTCGAGCGACTGCTTGATTTCTGAGCTCGAAAAGCATGATTGAGCAAGGACTTCTCCAGCTGGAATAGCAAGGTCACGATGCAGGAGGCTGTTGATGTAGAGTTCTGCAGATGGGGGCGAGGATGCCAGAGATTCCAGAAACTTTGCCTGAGATTGCTTGCGGTAACTTCTCGGGGGAGGAGAGGGATCCAATATGCTGCCTCCAGACAAGGTGAAGCGCTTCGACCAGTCCCGCAGAATGAAGCGGTCCCCGGCAAGGGTGAATCCGGGGGTGTCCAGACGGATTTCGGCTATTGCCTGTTCGCCATCTTTAAGTTCACGATTATCGAAGAATAGAACCCTTGCCGCGATGTTGGCGCTCCCATGGTGGAATCTCACGCGTTGGGCATGCTGAATGGCTCCTGCCCCGGTGGTGCGATCACTGCGTTCGAGTAGAACATGAACCCTCCTGGAACTGCTTATCTGTTCCATGGCAGTGATGACATCACCACGCCTGATTCCGTCCCGAACTTTGCCCTTGCGAATGCCGACTTCAGGAAGATTGAGAGCGGTTCTCATTCCCGGCAGGGCATGCTCTGCATCATTTTGGTGACTCTGGATGCCACGTAGCTTAGCGGTGATTCCCTGGGGCTGAATCGTGATCTGCTGTCCTTTCTTGAGTAGCCCGCCGGTCATGGTGCCAGTGACCACTGTTCCCACGCCCTGCGGCGAGAAAACCCGGTCTACGGAAAGCCTTGGCTTGCCACTATCTTTTGGGGCGGGGCTCTTGTGGATGACATCAGCCAATGCATCCCGGAGTTCAGCAAGGCCATCTCCGATGATTGCGCATACCGGGATGATCGGGGCATCCTCAAACTGGCTTCCCCTGAGCGCTTCGGCGACACTTGCAGAGGAGAACTCAATGTCGTCTACGGTGTCGGATTTTGTTAAGGCAATGACTGCGTTTCTCACGCCAAGGTAGCTGAGGATTTGCAGGTGTTCCTCAGATTGAGGCATCCACCCGTCATCTGCAGCCACAACAAACATGGCAACATCGATAGAGCCAACTCCGGCAACCATGTTCTTGACGAAATCAGCATGCCCCGGGACATCAATGATCCCAAGTGAAAGAGGTGTTCCTGAAGAGTCAGGGCATGGCAGTTCGAGATGACCAAATCCAAGGTCAATGGTCATGCCGCGGGCTTTTTCCTCTGGAAGACGATCCGGATCGGTGCCCGTGAGAGCTTCGATCAGAGTGCTCTTGCCGTGATCAATATGCCCGGCTGTCCCAATGATGTAGTTGAGAGGATTACCCATTATTGCGACAATGTACGGGAAGCATCATGGTGCTTATTGCAAATCGGGCAGGCGGCTTTGGTGAATCTGTTAAACAATGAACGGTTGGAAGCCCTGCGTTTGTATTCCTCCTCGGGCATCCACCAGTAAGGGTGCTCGAAGAACTTGGAGTATTTGCGCGGGTGCCCGGGGATGCCGTTGCTTAGCAGGATGACATGCAGGGCTTCATGTCTAATAAGCCAATCGGGGATGTTTCCTTGTGAGTGTGCAAGGTAGACGATGGCATTACGTTCAAGAATCTTCCATGCGGTAAGCCCCCCTTGGTAGGTGCCGCGAATCTTTGCCACCGGCATGCCGCGCCAATCCGCGTATTCTGCAGAAGCGGGCGCCCGCAATTCGATTGTCTTGCCTCGGAAGCGTTTGCCGCTTTCCTGCTCCAGTTCCCTGAGTTGCCCCCGTATCCGGGAAACCAGTTTTTCCTGTCCCTCGGGGGCAATGAAGGAAGGGGTGCTGTAGTGTTGACTGCATGCGCCCAGTAAAGTGGCGATGGATAAACCGTATAATGCAGCCTTCAACATTGGGATCGATTAATAGGTAAGGAGCCAACTGGTCACCTGAAGAGTGAATAACATGGAGCAATCGTCTAACAAAGAAAATTGGTGTGGGCAACTCTTATCAGGAATCAGGGGTGAAGAGAACCCATTGTCCGGGCAAAATCATGAATTAAAGGCTTTTGCGGTGTGTTACCCTGTTTTTTAGATAATAATGCCACAATGTCTCAACCTGCGATTGTGAATTTCTCCCCGGAAGCGGGGTCTGTTGAGCTTCGTGAAGTACCGGATCCGGAAATGGTGTCGGGTGAGATTCTCTTGAAGGTAGGAGCTGTTGGCGTTTGTGGCAGTGATTTACATCAGTGGCAGTCCACCCACAGCTGGCCTGTGAATTATCCGGTAATACTGGGGCATGAGTTTGGCGGGGAAATTGTTGAGATTGCTGATGATGTTGAGGGATGGAGCCCGGGAGACATGGTGGTTTCAGAGACCGCGGCAATTATTAACGGTGAGAATCCCATGACGCGTCGTGGATTGTATAACCTGGATCCCGATCGCAAGGGGTTTGGTTATGGGGTTGATGGGGCAATGGCTGAGCTTGTGAGGGTGCCAGTTCGTTGCCTTCACAGGATTCCCAATGGATTGGAGATGGAGCATGCCGCGCTTACAGAGCCATGCTGCGTTGCCTACAACGCCATGGTCAATAATACCAGGATAGATCCTGGAGATCGCGTTCTGGTAATTGGTCCGGGAACAATCGGAATCTTGTGTGCTGTGATTGCCCGGCTTAGGGGAGGGGATGTGTGCCTGCTGGGCAGAACGGAAGATGCCACACGTCTTCAGGTAGCCAGCAAAGGGTATGGCATCGAGGTGCTGAGCTCGAATGCTGAGCAGTGGGCCCGAGAAGGTGATGGCCTTGGCGTGGATGTTGTGGTTGATGCGGCTGGCGTCAGTCGGACGCTGGAAATGGCCATTGAGCTGGTTCGTCCTGCGGGCTGGGTTACGAAGGTTGGGTGGGGACCGCAACCTCTGGGGTTCTCCATTGATGCGATGGTGCAGAAGAATGTAACCCTGCAGGGCAGTTTCAGTCACAACTGGCCGGTGTGGGAAAGGGTGTTACAGCTCCTGGGAACTGGAGCCATTGATGTGGCACCTTTGATTGGGGGTAAATGGGACTTGGGGGATTGGAGAGTTGCCTTTGATGCCATGCACTCAGGGAAGGTGGTGAAGTCAGTTTTGGTGCCGAGTGGCTAAACCAGTGCATTTTCTCCCGGGGCTGATATGCTTGAATGAATCATGAAACTGCAAGGTAAGGCGATCATTGTCACAGGGAGCTCGATGGGGATCGGTGAAGCGACAGCACGCAGGGCTGTGGCTGAAGGAGCTCGGGTTTTAATTCACGGAATAGAACCGGTTGAGACCGAGGAAGTGGCTAGGTCTCTTGGTATGCCCTTTTGTGTGGGCGACCTTGCCGAGCCACAGCATTGCGAGGATCTTGTGGAGTGCGCGGTGACGGAGTTTGGGAAATTGGACGGACTGGTTAACAATGCCGGGGTTGTCTGGCGTAATCTTATTGAGAAGACGGATGCCGCTTTCTTTGATTCGGTAATGGCGATAAATGCCCGTGCGCCACTTTTACTGATCAGGGCGGCTTTGCGCGAACTTAGTCTTAGCCAGGGGTTCGTGGTGAATATCGGCTCGGTGAACGCCTATTCAGGTGAGCCTAACTTGTTGGCATACAGTGCGGCAAAAGGGGCGCTGATGACCATGACCCGCAACCTCGGGGATACTCTCCATCGTGAGCATGGCGTCAAGGTTAACCAGATCAATCCCGGTTGGGTTCTCAGCGAGGGAGAGAAGCAACGGAAGATCGAAGAGGGTATGGCTGATGATTGGTATGAAACTTTGGGCAAAGAGGAGGCTCCCAGTGGACGGATGATTACTACCGAGGAGATAGCGGCGACAGTTGTCCACTTCTTAAGTGATGAGTTCGGTCCTATCAGCGGTCAGGTGGTGGAATTGTCGCAGTTTCCATTTATTGGCAGGAATGCGCCCAAGTGCTAGCAGGGGATCAGGTCATGCATGAGGAACGGTTGGGAGAAAGTAAAAGCTTGGGACAATGCCGAGATTAGCTGCATTTCCTAAGGCTTACATGAATGAGCTCTGCCGTAACGGGGAGATGAGAGTTGAGCAATGGCTTGATATAGCAGCTGGGCTTGAGATTGACGGGGTGGAATGGTATGCGGGATTTCTTGAGAATTCCGATCGGAGCAACTGGACAAAGTTTCGTCGCTCTGCGCGTGCCAGAGGACTTGAAATTCCCATGTTTTGTTGCTCGCCTGACTTCACTCATCAGGACCCCGGGTTTCGTTCAGCGGAAGTGCAGAAGGAAAAGTTCTGGATTGAAATGGCCGCTGAGCTCGGAGCGCAATCCTGCAGGGTCCTCTCTGGGCAACGCAGGCCTGAGGTTTCCCGTGATGATGGGCTTCGCTATGCTGCCGATGCGATTTTCGAGTGCTTGGAGTATGCTCAATCCATGGGGGTTACGTTGGTTATCGAGAATCACTATAAGGATGATTTCTGGGAGTTTCCGGAATTTGCCCAGCATATGGATGTTTTCTGTGATCTTGTGGAAAGGATCAACCATTCCTCCTTTGGGGTTAATTATGACCCGAGTAACGCCTTTCTTGCCGGCGAGGATCCACTTGATCTTTTGAAGCGCGTTAAGTCACGGGTAGTGACAATGCACGCGAGTGACCGTTACCTTTCTCAGGGAAGTATTGAGGACTTAAGGGCTGAGGAAATGGGTGTGGAGGGATATGCGCAGCGACTTTGTCACGGGGAAATCGGCCAAGGACTGAATGACTATGACGGAATATTCCGGGAATTGTGCTCGGTCGGCTTTGATGGCTGGATAAGTATTGAGGATGGCGTTGACGGTGTGGAGCAATTGCGCAGAAGCGTGGAGTTCTTGCGTGGAAAGATTGCTCTGTATTGGTAACGGGCTTGTCGGGGGCTGCAGAAGCAATGAGGGGTGCGAATTTCCTTCATTTTCAGGTGGTGGATTTTTTTGCGCCTTTGCTTGGAAGAAATGCGGGTTTGTGGGATGATATTGTGATTGTATGAATTCATTACGTGTCAGTTTATTGCTTTCCGGGTTGATTTGTTTGCAGGGGTATGCCGCACCGACAGCGGATCAGTTGCACTTCTTTGAGGCCAAAGTGAGACCGTTGCTGGCTGACCAGTGCTATGGGTGTCATTCCGTGCAGGCTGAA
Source organism: Verrucomicrobiaceae bacterium (assembly GCA_024229495.1). Taxonomy (GTDB): domain Bacteria; phylum Verrucomicrobiota; class Verrucomicrobiia; order Verrucomicrobiales; family DEV007; genus CACIUL01. The sequence goes on from JAAESJ010000091.1 coordinate 23,986, forward strand.
AAGCTGAAGGCTGGACTGTTGCTTGATCACGGGTCGACGATCCTCAAGGGGGGGGATTCCGGTACAGCGGTTAAGCCGGGAGATCCAAGCCAAAGCCTGCTTGTCGAGGCCGTGGAGTATGCTGATCCGGACATGCAAATGCCGCCGAAGAAGAAGTTAAGTGATGGTGATATTGCTCTCTTGAGGAAGTGGGTCGAGATGGGGGCACCCTGGCCGGATGAACCCCTCCCTATGGCGGAGAAGAAACTTGGACCGAAGGAATTTGACCTCTTGTCACGCCGGGGACAACACTGGTGCTGGCAGCCCGTGAAGCGCCTTCCCGTGCCGGCTGTAAAGGAAAAGTCCTGGTCCTCTGACCCGATTGACCGGCATGTCTTGGCAATGCTTGAGGCCAAGGAGATGGAGCCCTCGGACCAAGCAGGCAAATACAGTCTCCTTCGTAGAGCCTACTTTGACTTAATCGGTCTGCCGCCGACACCGGAACAGGTTGCGGCATTTGTCGGGGATGATACGCCGGAAGCCTTTTCCCGTGTAATTGATCAATTGCTTGCCTCAACGCATTTCGGTGAAAGGTGGGGGCGTCACTGGATGGATCTGGTTCGTTATGCCGAGAGTTGTGGTCATGAGTTTGATTACCCTATTCCCTTTGCTACCGAGTATAGGGATTACTTGATACGGGCATTTAATGCCGATGTGCCATACAACAGGCTTGTTGCCGAGCATATAGCTGGTGACTTGCTGGAAAATCCTCGCCTACACCCTGAGGAGAAATATAATGAGTCCGTTATTGCCACCGGTTTCTGGCATCTTCATGAAGCCACCCATGCACCGACTGACGTGCGAGGCAATGAGTCAGAGCGTGTAGATAATCAGATTGACGTGTTCAGCAAGACGTTCTTGGGCCTTACCGTCTCATGTGCTCGTTGCCATGACCACATGTTCGATGCGATATCCACCAAGGACTATTATGCCCTTGCCGGATATCTTCAGAGCTCAAGACGTCAGGAGGCGATCCTCGATCCGGGAGGCAGGATTGCTGAAGGTGTTTCGCAGTTGCAGGGTATTGCAAAGCAGATTGATGGGATACTGGCTGACGCTCTGAAAGGCGGCGCCAAGCCGGAGGAGATAGCCCGTTACCTGATGGCTTCGCGAGAAGCTATACGGGGCGCTAACTCTGCTGAACTGGCGAAGGGATATAAGGTGGATATTTCCGTCCTAGAAAGCTGGATCACTGCCCTTCGACTGCCTGAAGTCAAGGAACCGGATCACCCGCTTTTTGTCTGGGCTCACTTTATTGACGGGGAGGAGGATCCTGTTCAGACGGTTTTTGACAGGCGGTATCAGGAAGTTCGAAGGCGTCTTGCTGACCGGCACAAGCAAAGTAGCGAATCGGTCAAGGCATCTGTTAAGTTTGCGGATTTCACCGAGAAGAGTTATGCGGATGCCGGATGGTTCACGACAGGATCCGCTTATGGAGACGGACCCAGTGGCATCGGACAATGGGCGCAGGTCAATGCGGGAATGGCAGTGACGGGAAGAGCAAGTGGCGCCAGGTTGGCAGGCCAACTGCAGGGTGTCTTGCGCTCACCGACTTTCGAGATTACTCACAACCAGATTCATCATCTCGCTGCTGCCCGGAAGGGGGGCTTGCAGATCCGGCTGATTATCGACAGTTACGTGATGGAGCCGTATAATGGCCTGCTTTTCAGGGGCACACGGATTAATGACCCCAATACCGACGGCAAGGCGCGTTGGCTTTCCCAGGGCGGGGACTTGCGGATGTATCGCGGGCATAAGGCGCACCTTGAATACATTGACCATGGTAACGGGCATTTTGAGATTGATGAAATCTGGTTTTCCGATGGCGGGGCGCCGAAGACTCCGCCTTCCCCGACGGCATTGAAGATTGCCGCCAATGAAAAAATTCATTCGGTAAAGGCGTTGGCAATGGCCTACGGTTGGCTGTGGAAACATGCTAGCCAGGCACAGGAGAAACTTGATGAAGACGGGAGCCGGTTCCTTTCGTGGCTGATGGCGCGCGGTGCGCCTGGGACGCTTATTAACCAACATCAGCAGAAAATGACAGAGGTGGCGAAGGTGGTGCCTGCGCCCAGGAAGGTACAGGGATTGACGGACGGCACCGCGGAAAATGAGTTTGTGTTTCTTCGCGGCAGCCACAAGCGCCTTGGAGATGAGGTTCCCAGGCGTTTTTTGACGGCTCTTGGCGGAGAGAAGATTCCGGCTGCTGACAAAGGAAGCGGTCGACTAGACCTTGCCGACCAGGTGGCAAATGTGCAGAACCCCCTGACAGCCAGGGTCATGGTTAACAGGCTCTGGTATCATTTATTTGGCAGGGGAATTGTGGCTTCTACGGATGATTTCGGTGTTTTGGGACAACGTCCTTCCAATACCGGATTGCTCGATCATTTAGCGGGAAGCTTCATTGATGATGGATGGTCTATTAAGCGGGCCTTGAAGCGGATCATGCTATCGAAAACGTATCAGCAGGACAGTAGTGCGGGTGGAATGGAAGAGGAGTCCGATCCGCAAAACATCCTCTTGCACCGCGGTAATCTGCGTCGCCTGCAGGGAGAAGCCATCAGGGACAGCATGCTGGCCATATCCGGACGGCTTGACCGGAAAATGTTTGGTGGTTCGGTGCCGGTACATCTTACCGAATTCATGACCGGTCGCGGGCGGCCGCGTGGCGGACCACTCGACGGGCAGGGAAGGCGCAGTATATATATTTCTGTGAAGCGCAATTTTCTCTCTCCGATGATGTTGACTTTTGACACACCGATTCCATTCAGCAGCATGGGGCGCCGCACGGTTTCCAATGTCCCTGAGCAGGCTCTGATCATGATGAACGATCCTTTTGTTCATGAGCAGTCGGGTTTGTGGGCAAAGCGCATGGCTGCATTGAAACTGGGCAGTGAGGAAATTGTACGTAGGATGTATCTGGAAGCCTTTGCGCGTCCTCCAGCAGCCGTTGAGCTGGCTGCCGGTGTTGCATTCCTAGGCAAGGATGTCAGCCTAGAGAAACTTAGTGAATATGCTCATGTGCTTTTCAATACCAAAGAGTTTATCTTTCTACACTAGATTCAATGCATTGTCGTAACTTCCAACCAGCTCCCATTACTCGTCGAGAATTGCTGAAGGCTTCGGGTTTCGGCTTCGGTGCTTTTGCCCTTGATGCCATGTCCGGCCTGGCCCATGGCGAAGAGGAAAAGCGACGGCCGCACCATGAAGCAACGGCAAAGAACGTGATTTTCCTCTACATGGACGGTGGGGTTTCGCATGTCGATTCCTTTGATCCAAAGCCGGCCCTTAAGGAGCATAATGGCAAGAATCCTGCCGATTTCTTCAAGGTTGCTCCTACGCAGTTTAACAATAACGGGAAGATTCTGGCGAGTCCCTGGAACTTTAAGCCGTATGGCCAGAGCGGAATTGTCGTCAGTGACCTTTTTCCCAATATTGCCAAGCATGTGGATGACATGGCGGTTGTCAGGTCAATGACATCCAATTTTTCCGAGCATACCAATGCCAACTATTTCCTGCATACAGGGAGTGGTCTTCAGGGGCGGCCCAGCATGGGTGCCTGGGTGACCTACGGACTGGGCAGCGAGAGCAAGGATCTTCCGGGATTTGTTGTGGTTAACGGGGGGTTGACGCCTCCGGGAGGACTGGATAATTTCAACAGCGGGTTTCTGCCGGCTTCCTATCAGGCTTCTGTTTTCAAACCGGGAGGAAATGCTCCGGTTGCCAATATCAGTCGCAGGGAGAGCGATGCCGCTGCGCAACGTGGCAAGCTTGACTTGTTGGCGAAGCTTGATGCAGTAGGTGTTGAGCGTTCCGGGGGGCAGGACGCGCTTGAATCAGCAATTGCAAATTACGAGATGGCTTTTCGGATGCAGAGCTCGGTGCCTGAACTGACTGACCTGTCCGGTGAATCGGAGAAGCTCAAGGAGCTTTATGGAATGAACCACAAATATGACAAGACGAGGATTTTTGCCTCCGAGTGCCTGATGGCTCGGCGTCTTGTAGAGCGGGGGGTGCGTTTCGTGGAACTGACGTGTCCTAATACCGGGAATGACCGATGGGATGCGCATAATAATTTAAAGAAAAATCACGAGAATAACTCGTTGGCTGTCGACCAGCCTATTGCGGCACTGCTGACTGACCTGAAAGAGCGCGGGATGCTTGAAGATACGCTGGTGATATGGGCCGGAGAATTCGGGAGGACTCCATTCGCCCAGGGTAGCAATGGGCGTGACCATCATCCGTTCGCATATTCAATATGGATGGCCGGGGGCGGAATAAAGGGTGGCACGATTTATGGTAAAACGGATCAGTTCGGCTATCACGTGATTGAAGGTAAATTGCAGATGCATGACATGCATGCCACCATGCTGCACCTCCTGGGTGTTGACCATGAACGCAGCACCTACCGCTTCAGTGGAAGGGATATGCGCTTGACTGATGTGCACGGGCACGTGGTGCATGATATTATTGCATGACACAAGGTGTGTTGATCGCTTGCCAAAGTCATTGGGCAACGGTAGAAAGAGGCTTGCAATGGCGGCCAAGAAACAGAAAAAGAAGAGCGCGGGTAAACCTGTTAAGCCTGTTGTTGAGATAAAGAACCTCACTGTTCGCTATGACCGAGTGATTCTGCGCAAGCTTTCTTGGAGGATTGAGAAGGGTCAGCAGTGGGTTCTTCTTGGCTCCAATGGTTCAGGGAAGACGACGTTGTTGATGGCAATGGCGGGTTATGTAACCCCGACAAGAGGCGAGGTGATCGCCGGTCAGGAGGATATTGCTTGGAGTGAACTGCGCAAGCATATCGGCGTGGTTAGTGCATCGGTCGCGCAGAGGATTGACCCGGAGGAAACCGTTTTTGAGGTCATTCTCAGCGGCAAGGAGGCCATGATTAATCATTGGGGAAAGATTCCCCGTGATCTTCGCAAGGCGACAAAAAAAGTCCTCCGTAAGGTTGAGGCTGAGCACTTGAGGAAACGTCCGTGGGGAGTGCTTTCTCAAGGAGAACGGCAGAGGGTTCTGGTCGGGCGGGCTTTGATGTGCAAGGCGAAACTGCTTATCCTAGATGAGCCATGTGCAGGACTTGATCCGGTGGCCAGGGAGGGGTTTCTGGAATTTATCAATCGCCTGGCCTCACGTAAGAGGGGTGCTCCCACATTGGTTTTTGTTACCCATCATGTAGAGGAGATTATACCCGCCATCACTCATGCAGCTCTTTTGGCTGACGGGGAATTTGTTGCTGCCGGTCCGGCTGAAGAGGTGTTAAAGACATCCAAACTGCGTGATACTTTTGGTTCTGAGGTCAGGCTCAGAAATAGCCATGGCCGATATCGTTTGCGGGTTGATTCCTAGGCACGGGGAATGAATTTGGCGCTTATGGCTATCTTTCCGCTTCCAAGTGGCGTGAGGAGACGGGTTCAAGGATGGTATCTCTCACTTGAGAACCGGCGTGAATGTGCAGTAGTGAGGAATGCAGAATTTAGTGTCTTTTTTCTTCGCGGTTATATTTCTTGTGGTCGGTGTGACACAAGCCGAACCCCTTGCCGGGAGTCGTCCGAATGTCATCCTTGTCATTACGGATGATCAGGGGTTCGCACCGGTTGGTGCTCATGGTCATCCCTGGATAAGGACGCCCAATCTTGATGCCCTGCACGGTCAGAGCACCCGGTTTACGCGATTTCTTGTTAGTCCGACCTGTTCTCCAACACGCGCCGCTCTCATGTCGGGGCGCCATCCGATGAAGAATGGGATAACCCACACGATTCTGGAGCGTGAGCGCATGGCGCTAAGCACCGTTACTCTC
>JAAESJ010000092.1 GCA_024229495.1 Verrucomicrobiaceae bacterium
ACCTGCTTCTTTTGATAATCCGGACCAAGGTACATGAAGATCTGACCTGCTCCGGAAAAGATAATTTCCTGATCACCGTCATTGTCATAATCGGCGGCCGTGGCGGAGTTGACGTGAGCTCCAGAGAAAATTTCATGCCGGATCCATTTAGCCCCTTCTGCGCCTTTGGTGATCGTGATAGCTGAAATGAAAAGTCCGGTGAGTACTGCGGCGCGGCATGGCAGGAAAGAATTGAGAGTCATTGGAATTTTGTAAATTAGGGTGCCTGTTTACACCTTAGTTAAAATAGTTCCTTTATGGGCTGGCCATCGAGGATCAATTTGGAGATCTCGGGCGGCAATAGCTCAGGTGAGACACGAAGTTTATCCGCATCGAACATGGTGTGCATTATGGTCGCGAGTAGGTTTTCCGGGCCGTATGGTTCGGAAGCCGGACGGCTACCGGTCCGGTCAGATTTTCCGATTGCTTGTCCCATATTCAAGCCGCCGCCTGCTAAAAGAAGCGGGGTTAAGTCACCGTGATGATCGGTCCCGGCGTCTTTATTGCGTTTGATTGGCGAGCGACCCATCTCGCCAGTGATGACTAAGAGAATTTGATCGCTCAGACCGCGTTGCTCGACATCATCAAGGAAGGCGGAAACGGCATGATCCATCTGTGCACCTAAAGTGTTCATGCCAACGAGAGTTCCCGGATTATTGGCGCCGTTCCCATGGAAATCCCAGCTCGAATCGACTACGGTCACAAAACCGCATCCCGCCTCGCACAATCGTCTGGCTAGAAGCATTTCCTTACCGAGAAGGTTCGTCCAGCGTTCCTGGTCGACTAACTTTTTTTTCCCGTTGAAAAGAAAGTACTTACCACCGTTGTGATAGTCGGACATGTTGAAGAGGTGGCTAGTATCGTACTTTGCTATGGTTTTAGGATCTTCCTTGGACAGATCGAACGCATCGGCTACGCCGCGAAGTAGGAGATCATATGTCTGGCGTTCGATCTGGCTCATTCCATTCACTTCGCCGCTCCGATCTAGACCGCGCTTTAAATCGTCAAGTTCTCCGAGCAGCTGATAACGATCCATGAAACGGTCCCTCGGCAAATTCAAGTCGAAGTTACCCAATTGCTCCGGTTTACCGTTACGGATGAAGCCCTTGTAGGCATTGCCGAGGCTCCCTGAAGTAGCGACTGATGTTTCGATCCTTGGAAGTCCAAACGTTGGGGTCGGTGTTCCGAGCTTCAGGCCAGACTCTACAGCTTCGGGAACGATTACCGTATTCATCGGTAAGCCGCTTCGGGGATGGAATGGACCAGTGGCGCGGGCGCACAAGGCACTCATCGCTGCTCCTGACGGATGCCTTCCGGTCAAGATAGGTATAGGATTGTGGCTTCCGTCGTTGGTGGCGAACGAACGTACTACGGCCAAGCGGTCCGCGCGTTGAGCCAACTTGGGCAACGTTCCGCCGAACCAGATGCCCGGCAAATTGGTGCGGATTTCACCCGTGCAACTGCGGTTGTCAGAAGCGACATCGATTTTAGGATCGAAGGTTTCGATTTGTGGCGGCCCGCCTTGAAGGAACAGAAAGACGATCGATTTTTTCTTGAATAAATTCTTGTCCAGCGCGGCTTGTGACTCGGCGGCCCGGAGTCCCGGCATCGTTAAGCCAGCCAGGCTACCGATGCGTAGAAA
>JAAESJ010000093.1 GCA_024229495.1 Verrucomicrobiaceae bacterium
AATCTCTAAGGACTGGCCTCTGGACTGGCTTCTGGGCTGGCTTCTGGGCTGGCTTCTGGACTGGCTTCTGGACTGGCTTCTGGGCTGGCTCCCGGTAAAATGGTAATATCTTTAGGAGTTGTTCCGGCTGGGCTCTTTTTGCGAATCTTGGCACCCGTGGCCACATCTCCTTTTAATTCAATTAATTCATATGTTGTTGTCGGATCATTGGGGAGTGTAAAAGTCCCCCCGACTTTAAGAGGGCCAATCTTAGCCTCATTCCCGGCCAGATCATAGTAAAAAACCGCAAAATAAGACTTAATAATGCGGGGATTTCGGTATTCCAACACAAATGGTTCACCAGTAACGGCATCTGCAATGGTGAGCTTATGGGCAGGCTTCTCAAGACCAGCCGTCGAACCCGGCACTGTTCGCTTCTCGAATCCACTGATCATGTAACGATCCTGGTGCCCAGGATGAGTCCCAAACTTCGTGTTTAGCTTTAGGAAATGAGATTTCCGCCTTGGTGCCACGCGAGGCGGGTTAGCCTCATAACGAGTCGATTCCTCACGAATCCCAAACTCACCCTCAGGGCTGTCGCCGGTACGGTAGATAAGAGCATATGAATCCTCCTTTACTTCAATAAGCCTTAACTTATTACTCAAATCAGGGTGGCTTTCCGGGTCATTCGGATCGGTCTTGCCACTTTCAAACTCCTGCTGTGTCGTAAAACCGTCTCCATCCTGATCAAGGCTGAGGAGATCAGTTCGGCCTACGTCAAGCTTGTGCTTGAAGGCCCAGTCATTATCAAGCGGAGGGCGGATCTTTGGTGAAGCCGGATCAAGCAGGTCGATCTCCACTCCGCCTTGTTTTATCCATACCGGCACAGAACGAGTTAACGGTAACGGCTTCTGGGGAATGCCAGGCATGGTTGGGGTGGTCCATAGCACCTCTTTTCCAAGATGCTCAGTTGCGGATTTAATGTCCTCCTCACCATTAAGGCCATAATCCGCAGTGCCTGACACTTCACTAAGTAGGAACTGCTCTGATAAACCGAGAGACTTTTTTACTACAATAATGCCCAAGCCAATGAAAACGAACCCCATCACAATGGCCAAGATGCGGTCATAATTACGCGTTAGAAATTCCATAAGTTTATTACAATCGATGTGATGTTAAATGCTCCCGGGCTTCGACTTCCTTATGACGACGTCTTGTCAGGCGAGCCTGATTGACCGGATGAACCTCCCTTGAACCGCACTAAATCAATCACCAAGACTGCCTTCATCTTCTCATTCCCGAAGATCACCTCGGCATCCACCTCGATATCCACCTCTTCAAGTTCACCGTTATTATTAGCTACAGCCCCGGGTTTAGGGACTTTGATCATTTTCGGGAAAGCCCCCTCCGTCACCATCTGAGGACTAACCTTTAACTGATTTTCTATCCTCACCCGCCGCAACCACATAAAAAAGTTCTCATCGGATGCAATCTTATTAAGCAATGCCGTCAGTGACTCATAGCTGCCGGTCACCTTTGACGTAAAGCGGTACGTGCTCATCACGCTCGAGGCAGTCATCATGGGATTGCCCTCATTCTCTAACTGATGCAACAGTTCAGCGGCGAGCGCATTACCTCTTCCCCTCTTCCTGCCAACAGGTGGTTTCCGCGGCGGACGCCGAACAGGTTTACGCCCCTTCGGGGGAACCTCCCCAACCGGCTTCCAATCCTTTCTTTCCTGAGGAATCATATCACGCTTGAATTCATCAATGGATTCCACACCGGACTCCACAGCGATTTCAACAAACCGCTTAATGGCATCAAATTCCCACTCCAATATGGCAACCGCGTGAGGCGGTACACCGACACCTTGATTGTAGGAATTAAACCCAAGAGCAAACTCCTTGGGAAGTTCCATGTTATTTTTAGCAGCGAGATCCAGAACAGCTTTCGTGTCAGTATTCCGCAGGTTACGAAACTGCTGTTCAGTGTATCCATCCTTCAAATCACGCTGCAACTTGCCGGCCTGAAGCTGAAGAGCGTCAACAGCACTAGCGTAGCGAGAAACCCGCGCTTCCTTTTCCGTAAGATTCTTCTGACTGGGGAAAACTTTCTCTGCTGAAAGAAGTCCAACGTTCCTCTGCGTATCTTTAAATTCCTGCAGCGCCACATCATAAGCACCCCGCCCCTTAAAAACCCAGAAGCCAAGGGCAAGGACGCCGACCAGGATCACTAAGGCATATCCTGCGTAAAACCGATTCTCTTTAATCCATTCCATATCTTATATTAACAATGCAAATGTTCTCCAGCCTGGATGCAATACCATTAAATTTCAGGCCGCCGCCGAGCCGGATCAGTATAGATCGGCTCTTTTAACTCAAGGTCATAACGCATCTGCCCTGAAAACCCCTCACCTTCTCGAAGTTCAATAATTCGCCTAGAATTTCCAGGCCATTCTTCAGCCGTTCCTCCTGCCTCAGCGCCGGATTGATTCCTGTTGCCATCGCCCCCCGCAGGAGAAGTGGCAGTAAGACGGAAAAAACCTCCACCATCTTTCTTTAATTGTTCTTCAAAGCCGTAAAGAACATCACTTGTATCGCGGAACTGGCCATAAACCCGAATATGGGTGATCACATTCTGTGGCGGCTTTTTATCAGGCCTCGCATCCTGCGGGAGGCCTAGACTGGAAACATTGCTATCCTTCCACAAAGCACCCATCCCCAAGTTATCGGCCATGGGAATCCCACCAGTTAATGGCTCTATCTGGGTAAACCAGATCTTGTCGCCCTTAAACTTGGAGTTCAGGTAACTAAATATCTCAATGAAACGCGTTCGGCCTTCCACTGCCGCTTCGAGAGGGTTGCCCCTATCACGCACCGTCTGCTCCTTCTCTGCTGAAGCAGTGATCTTCTTACTGAATCCGCTAAGGGTATTCTCCTCTGTCCGGAGTTGTTGAAACGAATTCTTGGCAATACCCGTGGCTTTTTGATAGTAAAAGCCCCAAGCCAGCAATGTCGCCAACACGCAGGCTCCGGCAATAAGCAGGAAGGGGCGGCGTTTCTCCACATCACGCCGACGCTCGACCACTGCCGGGATCAGGTCAATGTCCATTGAACACTGACCGGTTTCACGCAGCGCCAATCCCACAAGCTCGCCTAGGTTATGAGCCTCAGATGTCACAACATCAGTATCCACTGCTGGACCAACCGCGACAGATTTCAGCGCATTGAAATACTCGACCTCTATGCCGATCTTCTCATTCAAAAACTCCCTGAGATAAGGAAGCGCTGAACTTCCCCCACAAAGATAAGCCGTCACCGGAGCACTGCCACCGGCCTGCCTGTAAGCGCTTGTCGTTCGGGCAATCTCAGAATGAAGTCGGGTCATGGTGTTGCGGATCACCTTAGACATCGCGGCGATCCCCGGATCTTCATGTTCCGCATACGCCCCCCCCAGGGAGACAAACCCATCTTGTTTCTTGCGCTCCTCAGCATCAGCGAAAGGCATGTTAAATTCGCTGGAAATCGCCGACGTCGTTGCCGCACCGCCAACCGGGATACTTCTGGTGAAAACCCGCTCCCCCTCAATGAAAATGAGGTTGGTGGTTCTCGCGCCCACATCAATCAACAATGAACAGCTCTCAATCTCCGGGTAAGAAAAGCGAAATGCGTTATAGAGCACCATCGGAGCGACATCGACCCCCTTAACGGCCAACGGAGCCTCTTCAATAACCTCAGTCAGCTCATCAAGAGAATCTTTCTTGATTGCCACCAGGGCATATTCCGCTTCGTCCCCATCCCGGGCTGAAACGATCTTTTGATAATCCCAAGCAACCTCATTCAATGGGAATGGAATGTTCTGCTGCGCCTCAAAAGCAATCAACTTCTCAACATTCTCCTCATCCAATGCCGGGGTATTTATGAAACGCGTAAAGGCAGAATGACCGGACAGAGAAAAAATCACGTCGCTCTTTGCCACCCCCAACGAATCAACAAGTGCAGCAACCGCCAACTTGATCTGCGGCAACCTTGCAGCATCTGCGGCAGGATCACCACTGAGCTCGTAAAACTCATATTTCAACAAAACCAAACCACCTCCCTTGCCCGGCTTGAGATGAGCAAGGCTTACCCGCTGGGATCCGATATTCAGGGTTACAATGGATTTCTTGTCTGCCATTTGCGAAAAGTGGGATTTTGTTTAAAGGGAATAGCCAAACAGCCGAAAAGAATCGTTAGTCTCGCGTCTCCGCATAACTGTCAAACCAGAGGTTGGCAAACGGAGTTTTGCTTTTCGGGCGCAACATGGAGGCGTCACGGGGTGCATCTGCCTTCTGCCACCAGCGGGAAGTCCTTCCGTCAGTGACATCGCCCCCTATGATTTCACCTGCGTGCAGCTCTACGGCAACCCAAAGGTCACGTGGATTTGGCTTCTTTCCCTTACCATAAATGCGAGCAATGGAATTCGGTGAAAGAAAAACCGCCGAGTGGAGTTCCTCACCCTTCAACACATCCACATGGTTGACTGTTGCGGTGTAGACCTTGAGATATTTCTTTTCAGCGGACTTGGGCAACACAAAAAACCGAACCTCAAGGGCATCCATGAAATCGTCCCTGTCACGAGAACTCACGGTGAAACTCACATCAATCTGCAACCAGTCTTTTCGCACGCCCTTAGGCTCCTTCAAACCGCTGCCAACAGAGAAATCAGGGCTTTTTGCTGCACTGACAGTAATCTTCCCAATCTCGGCTTTGCTCTGCGCGGGTAATATCGCGGTCGAGAATAAAAAGCTCAGGCTAGTTAATAGTATTCCGAGTGTGATTTGGCGGCGCATTTGGTCTTGGGGGGAAATTGCTTAAATAATAGTATTCCAAATTAACTCGAATTTAATGAGAGAATCTTTCAGGGGTAATCGAAACCGGGTAAATTTCTTACCCGCTGAGCAACGAATATGCAAGATTAGAGTGTAAAATCTGAGTTTATCCCGCAGATTCGATAAATGGCCTGAAATAGTCGATAGTTTTACCTATTCCTGTCTCAAAATCAACGAGTGGCTCCCAGTCCAATAGTTTCCGTGCCAGCGCGATGTCGGGTTGCCTGACACGAGGATCATCAACCGGGAGTGATTTAAACTCCAGCCTTGAAGAAGTTTCCGTCCTCTTAATAATTGCCTCACCAAAATCTCTGATGCTCATTTCACTGGGATTACCAATATTAACTGGCGCGTGAGTATCAGAGGTGGAAAGCCTGAAAATCCCCTCCACCAAGTCAGTGACATAACAGAAACTCCGCGTCTGTGATCCGTCGCCAAAGACGGTCAGTGGTTCGTTGGCAAGAGCTTGGCCAATAAAAGCAGGGACCACCCGGCCATCATCAAGGCGCATCCTTGGTCCATAAGTGTTAAATATCCTTACGATTTTGGTGTCAAGGCGATGATACCGATGATACGCCATGGTCATAGCCTCAGCAAACCGCTTGGCTTCATCATAAACTCCCCGTGGACCAATGGGATTAACATTTCCCCAGTAATCCTCCTTCTGTGGATGAACAAGCGGATCCCCGTATACCTCCGAAGTTGAAGCAATCAAATAAGTTGCTCCTTTTGCCTTTGCCAATCCCAATGCATTATGAGTGCCAAGGGCACCAACCTTCAGGGTGGGTATAGGGAATTCCAGGTAATCTATGGGGCTGGCCGGAGATGCAAAATGAAAGACGTAGTCAATGTCGCCGGGAAGATAGATGAAATTGGTAACGTCGTGCTCAATAAAACGGAAATCTGTATTACCGAAAAGGTGTTCAATATTTCGAAGGTTGCCGGTAAGCAGGTTGTCAATTGCAATGACCTGATGACCGGCTGCAAGCAAGCGGTCGGAAAGGTGTGATCCAAGAAACCCGGCTCCCCCTGTTACTACGCTTGTCTTTCGTGAACTTCTCTGACTTGAAAATACATTCATTAGGATTTCTTCCCATTAAGGATATTCATTTTGCCCCACGTTGGCAGAACACGGCAGGAACAGTAAGCAAAAGCACTTTGCAATCAAGCCAGATGGACCAGTTGTCTATATACTTGAGATCTAGCTCGACCCATTCATCAAAAGATGTAATGGAATTCCGGCCACTTACCTGCCAAAGGCAAGTCAACCCGGGCTTCATACTCAAGCGGCGGCGCTGAGCGGAGTGTTCAATCCTTGCAACCTCATCTACCGGAAGGGGCCGGGGGCCAACAAGGCTCATCTGCCCAAGCAACACATTGAGGAGTTGAGGCAATTCATCAATGCTCCATCGACGCAAGAAGCCTCCGAAGCGGAAGATTCTCGGGTCATTCTCCACCTTGAAAACAGGGCCGCTCATCTCATTCTCGCTTTCAAGCGAAGCTTTATTCTTTTCTGCATCAATACCCATCGTGCGAAACTTATACATGGAAAAAGCCCTGCCATTCTTCCCTCCCCGCTGCTGCCTGAAAATGACAGGCCCAGGCGAGCATAACTTTATCCCAATCCAGGCCAACGCCCAGAAAGGCAAGGTCAGAAATATAATCAAGGCAGCCCCCACTCGATCATATAATTCTTTTACGGAGATCGCCCATGAAACGCCTGGCGCACTCCTGAAAACCATCATTGTGGCTCCTCCCAAAACATCCAGTGAAGGTCGAGCTATGGAGGTTCGTATGAAATCAGTTGAGAGCCACGCCTCAACTCCTTCCGCTTCACATGCACTGATTGCCTCTTGAATCCTGCTGAACTTAACCTGCCCTGCCGCAAAAACGACACGCTCTGGAGAATACTCATGCAGATTACTAACGAATTCTTCAACCTCGCTCTTACCGAGGTCAATCATTGACACAATATTCAAAGACGGATCACCTCCATTCTCTATTTGCCTCCTCAACGTGTCCATATCACTCCGATCACCAGCAATCAATATGTCCTCACGCCACCCACGTTCTCTAATGCGTGAGCGCAAATGCATCCGAATGAACGCCTCCTTGAGCAGGAGCGCACCGCCTCCAACAAAAGTCACCATGACAAGCACAACCCGACTCTGCGCCCCCCATTTGAAGAATACCACACACCCGCCGATGATCACCCCTATGACAACCAACGTCTTTCCCAGTTGCCGCAATGAACGCCATACGCTCTTCTGTAAAGGATGCTCATAATAGCCGAACATCTCTAAAACAACGGGGGTAAACGGCACAACTATTGACAACTCCCACAAGAAATCACCAAACTCGGGAATCTGGACATCAACCGGACCAAACCACCCACTTGGGTTATAATATCTAAGGGCATGACACCCCCAGAAGACAAGGGCGATAAGGCAACTGTCCAGAATCTGATTAATCTGGAGATTGATTTCTTGTTTCCGCCCAAGCATTGATGCCGTAATAAATCCCTATCGAAGTGGCGCCTCTGCCCCACTTGCTATAAGTTTTAAAAACAAACGCGTCCAGCAGCAAATGTCAATCCCCCTCAATAAGGCAAACATCGTCGTCCCTGTCACAAATTCGGCGGAATTGAAGCAAATTGCCCGTCACTCAAACCCTACGGCCTGGGATCTCGTAGAAATTCGGGTCGACAGGATCCCGGACATTCATCAACTAATCCCGGAGATATCATCCGTCGTTGCCCCCATCATTCTGACCTGCCGACATCCTGACGAAGGCGGCTTCAATGACATGCACTCCCCAGAACAAAGGCAATCCATCTTGGCGCCTCTAATCCCACATGCTGCTGCAATCGATATCGAAATCGCAAGCGCAGAGGAAATGCATGAGATGGTTCACGTTGCCAGAGAAGCATCACTGACCGTGATACTCTCCTTCCATGATTTCACGACCACTCCGAATAACGATCAGCTAAAGGTTATAACTGAAAAAGGCATCGCAATAGAACCTGACCTGGTAAAGATCGCCACTACTACTGACCGCCCGGAGCAACTCTGCAACTTGCTCTCATTGTTCAGCCGCTTCCCAAATCAGCCACTTGCATTAATGGGAATGGGCAAACTCGGAATGGCCTCAAGATTGATTGCCGCACAAAGTGGTTCGGTTCTGAATTATGCTGCATGGGGTGAGGTGAGCGCTCCCGGGCAATGGCCAGCCGATGAATTCCGCGACGTTATCGAAAGAGCCAGCGCAAATGGCTGAACTACTCACCAACGACCTCAACAGGCGCATCAGGCAATGCCCTGAGAAAAGCCCGTCCATAGCGCTTTGACTGCACCCGGTTATCCAGGATGACAACAATGCCGCTATCGCCAGCAGACCGGATCAAGCGACCGACCCCCTGTCGCAGTTTGAGAATCGCCTCAGGAACGGAATATTCCAAAAACGGATTCCCTCCTGCATTTTCAATCGCCTCAAGACGTGATGCCGTAAGAGGATGATCCGGTACCGCAAAGGGCAGGCGAGTAACAATAACATTTGATAAAGCCTCTCCGGGCACATCAACCCCTGCCCAAAAGCTATCAGTTCCGAAGAGTATACTGGATACATCCTCGCGGAACTCCCGTAACATTCTGTGCCGGGCAAGCTTTCTTCCTTGTATCAACAATTGATAGTCACGTTCAGCAAAGAAGGTTTCCATCTTCTCTGCAACAGCATTCATTAGCCGATAACTGGTAAATAGAACAAAAGCTCGACCTTCCGATTGATCAATAAAATGACCAACCCACTTGGCCAGTGCGTCCTCATATTGCGCAGACCTTGGGTCCGGCATGCTGGCTGACAGGAAAATCTTCATCTGTTCAGCATAGTTAAAAGGACTGCCGATCTGAAGAGAGAGCGCATTAGTAGCACCCACCCTGTGGCGGAAGTAGCCCAAGGCTTCCCGGTTTTCTCCAACGGAAAGAGTAGCGCTCGTTACAACGCAGCTCTTGTCCTTGTCAAAAAACATCTCACTCAACACCGGAGCCACGTTACTTGGAGCACTATTCATAGAGCAGCCAGACGCCGCTCCCTTGGCTCTTTCCACCCAATACACATGCCCTTCTTCGGTTTGATTCAGGAAACTATCAATGGTCACCCTTGCCTCTCCAACCCTCCTTGCCAACTCAAGCAATTCAGACCTTGTTGACTCATTCTCCACCATGTCCTTCGCATTCTTCACCTCACGTTCCAGGGA
This sequence comes from Verrucomicrobiaceae bacterium, assembly GCA_024229495.1. Lineage (GTDB taxonomy): Bacteria > Verrucomicrobiota > Verrucomicrobiia > Verrucomicrobiales > DEV007 > CACIUL01. Next base: position 9,102 of record JAAESJ010000093.1, read on the forward strand.
ACGGAACCCCTCGGAAAGCGTATCCTCCAAGACCCCGCTCTCCCTCACCCTGCATTCCCCGCCCCACTGTCCAAATTCGCATGCCGACTCAAGATCTACAAAGAAATCCTCTACAGCTTCACTCAATTCGGTCACGCGCCTTACCCCTTCAGCGTGCCTCACTACCTGAAAGAGCCCGCGTTTATTCCTCCGGTTATATAGGCGGCGGAGGTTATATAAAATACCAGCCTGGGAAACCCTCATCCCAAGTTGACGAGCAGCGATATTCTCCAGGGTATGCGCCTCATCAATAACCAGGAAATCATCAGGAAAGACAAACCCCTCTCCGGCGGAATCCGACTCATCCATTACTCCCATCAATGTAAATAAAAGGGTGTGATTCAGCACAACAACATCAGCATCGGCAACATCCCTCCTTACCGCTTGATAAAAGCACCCGGGATCATGACCACAGCTTTTGGGCGTGCAAACATGACTCTCGCTGCATACCTGATCCCAGACATGAGGCCTTGGCTCAAACCCCAGATCGCTCAGACTCCCATCCTGAGTCTCCTCAGCCCAGTCACTAATCATGTCCAGCTCATCCATGTCCTCCTGCTCAAAAAGATCATCCGCCTCAGCAAGCACGCGCTTCAACCTCCTCGGGCAAAGGTAATTGCCCCTTCCCTTCATTAGCACCGCGTTAAATCCAAAGTCCAGCAACTTGGCGAGCAACGGCAGATCCTTGTCGATTAACTGCTCCTGCAGATTAATAGTGTGCGTTGAGATTACAGCTTTCCGATTGTTCTCAACCGCAAAGGAAACTGATGGAGCAAGGTAGGCAAGCGACTTACCCACGCCTGTTCCTGCCTCGACCACAAGCGGCGAGGATTCATCAAGAGCTGTCGCAACAGCAACAGCCATTTCCTGCTGTTGCGGACGGTATTCAAAATCCTTTGAGATCGACAGCGCACCATCCTCCCCGAAGAAACTCATCATGCTCTCAGCAAGATTACAAACGGACTTAGAACCTTGGGAACTCATCATTATGCAGAATCAGGCAACAATGAAAAAACACACGGACCGTGTATGCACGGAAAGAAATGCGGGAACGCTTCCGCAGGGAAAATGCTGGCCTCTAATAAATCCATAGTGACAAGCACCGCATCCCCCTTGATGATTTGTTTTACAAGTATTAATCGTCAATGGACCCCAATATTTTCTAGAAGTTTTTAACATAAAAGCTTCCCTCAGTGTGAATAAATACATTATTATTCATGCCAGCATTTCTTGAAGAGAAATACAGCATGCATAAATTCTGTTGAGCAATGGTTGGTTGTTGGTATCAAACCTTGACTCACATCGAAGAGAGCCCAATCGGGCTCTCTTCTCTTTTCAACGCATCAACAGGATACTAAAAATAACAAACCGCTCAGTCTCAACCGTTCAGTTCAAGTCCCCTGCGCTGTAAACAAGCCTTTACGGTATTGCTCATCAGCATTGCTATCGTCATCGGTCCCACTCCGCCAGGCACTGGGGTGATCGCACTGCAGCGTTGGGAAGCCTCGTCGAAATTCACGTCGCCAACCAACCTGTATCCTCGCTTAGCTCGCGGATCCTCAACCCTGTTAATCCCAACATCAATAACGACAGCGCCTTCCTTAATATGATCGCCTCCTATAAATTCAGGACGCCCCACGGCCGCAATAAGAATGTCTGCCGAACGGCACACCTCCGGCAGGTCAACCGTTCTCGAGTGAGCGATTGTTACGGTCGCATCGCCCAAGAGCCCTTTGCTCATCAACAGCATCGCCATCGGCTTGCCGACAATCATGCTCCGTCCAACAATAACAACATGGGCTCCTTGTGTTTTAATACCATAATCACCCAACAAGCGCTGGCAGCCTAGAGGCGTACAGGGAATGAATCCTCCCACATCCTCAAGGACAAGCTTGGCAACATTAACGGGATGAAATCCATCAACATCCTTATCGGGATCAATCGTCATAACAACTGCCCCCTCATCAATATGCGAGGGCGGTGGAGATTGCACAAGGATACCATCCACATCGGGATTCTCATTCAGTCCGACTATTACCTCCTGCAATTCCTCCTGACTGGTTTCGGAAGGAAGTTCCAGTTTAACAGAATAAATCCCAAGATCCTTACAAGTGCGCTCCTTGCTCCTTACATAGGCACGGGAAGCCGCGTCATCACCCACAAGAACTACCGCCAATCCTGGCCGGCACCCTTGCTGCACAAGCTCTTCCACTTGAGCTTTACACTCCTTGAGCACACGGGAAGACACGGCTTTACCATCAATCAACTGCATTAATGACAACCTTTAAACACAGTCGCCCGGCGATCAAGTCCCGGATGCGAGAACCTGCTCCAAAGCGTCCCTCTGCCGTTCAACTGATTGTTTGTCAGTCCCCTCCGTGAACCTTTCAAGCTTTGCTAGAGTCACTTCAACTCGCGAGAAAGGCAGAGGGATGCGAAAACCATCCCAGGTTTTCAAGGTAAGGGCATTGCTGTAGGACAATCTCAATGGCAGCACAGGCACTTGTGCCCATTGGGAAAGCTTAATCAAACCTGGCTGAAGCTTATACGCTGGACCCCGAGGACCATCGGGCGTTATTCCTAAATCACGGCCACTATCGCCCCGGAGGAAAGTGACCATTTCACGCAAGGCTGCCACCGGTCTCTTGTTACTCGATCCGCGAATGGACTGAGATTTGAATTGAGCGGCAACCGCAGCCAGCAAGTCGCCATCTCGACTTGAACTGGTCAGAACTGTAGCCCTACGGCTTTTTAAAAACTTACCGTAAAACAGGGCTGCCCCAAACATCTGGTTATGCCAAAACACGATAATCAAGGGACCCTCAAAAGGGGTGGCCATTACCCCTGAATGATCATTAACCCGCCAGCGCAGGGTTAATCCTACCACCTGTATTATTTTGGCTATCAGCCAGCCGAGAAACTTTGCCTTCACCTCTTACAACCGCCCCGCAGCATTCAATTCACGAGTCATCCCCCTTTGTCTCTCGAGCAACTCTCTATAGAGACTTACATTACCGGAATCGGGCTCACAACGGGTAGTCTCATCGACGGCAACAAATCTGCTGCACAAATCAGAATACCCAACAGCGCCAGATGCATTGCAATACGCAGCCTGAATTGCCGCGCCAAGACCTGCGCCTTCAGCAGTAGAGAGCATCACCACTGGCGTATTAAACACATCAGCGGCAATTTGGCGCCATTGCCCACTGTTACTACCCCCTCCTGTTAAGCGAATCTCTGAAGGAGTTATCCCCATCCCCCTAAAACCTTCCAATCCGTATGCAAGGCCCAATGTGGCGCCCTCCATGGCCGCTCGAGCAAGATTAGACTGGCGCATATTCTCAACGCGTAAACCATGAATCACCCCGCTCCCATTGGGCAAGTTGGGTGTCCGCTCACCGTTCAGGTAGGGCAGGAAGGAAATTCCTGCCGCCCCCGGTTCTGACCTGGCCACGGCATTCTCAAGCTCATCCAAATCAAGCTCAAACAATTTCCTGATTTGTTCGGTGACCACGGTCACGTTCATGGTGCAGACAAGAGGCAGCCACCGATCAGTGCTGTCACAAAAAGCAGCCACCTCTCCCCCTGAGTCAATTGCAGGTTTGTCGGCAACCCCATAAAGGGTTCCTGAGGTCCCCAGACTCGCAGTAATGACTCCGGGGACGACATTTCCTGTTCCTATTGCCCCCATCATATTATCACCTCCACCGGCACTAACCATGACATTATCCGAAAGCCCCCATTCGCCAGCGAGCTCATTTCGAAGCTGCCCATGCGCTTCAAGAGATGACCCCAAATCCGGAAACATATCCCGCACCGAGGGATCCACAAAGTCCAGCAACTCATCGCACCAGCGACGAGAACGAATGTCCAAAACCCCTGTCCCGGAAGCATCTCCATATTCCATCCGCTTAACACCAGTCAGCCAGAAGTTAATGTAATCATGCGGCAGCAACACTGTGCTCACCTTTGCAAAGCTCTCTGGCTCATTCTGCTTAAGCCAAAGCAGCTTCGGAATTGTGTAACCAGGCAAAATAGCATTTCCGGAAAGCTCGATCAATCCGGACGCACCGCCAAACTCAGACTCGAACATTCCACACTGTTGCGATGTTGATGTGTCACACCAGAGCTTGGCCGGACGAATGACCTGGTCGTTCGCGTCGAGCACGACCAAACCGTGCTGCTGACCACTGACACCGATACCGGCAACCTCTTCACGACGACTACCAAGCTGAGCAATACAGCTGAGGGCAACTTCTTCTGTCGCCTTGAGCCAATCGGAAGGGTTTTGCTCAAGGTGACCGGCAGGAAGCCCGGGAATCAGGTCATACCCCTTCTGGGCATTGGCCAAGATATCTCCGGTTTCAAAATCAAGGGCAATGGCCTTTGTGCTCTGAGTGCCGCTATCAATTCCTAGGAAAATCATGATCTAATAGAAGTTAAGACGTTGCGTGAGCGCAAGCATGATGCAAGCTATGCAAGGTGCAAGGTTGATTTTAACCCAAGCAAAAGGCTTGGTGCAACCAAGCTTGCACGATAAATAACTGCATGGAGTTCGACTGGCTAGACGTAAGCTTTGACCTCAGCAAGGTCACACCAAAGGAAATCGAGGAGTCCTTTGAAGACCCGTTTGCTGTCCGATTACTCCCGGACGGCAGTTACGGCGACGAGGACGCCCGCTACATCTGTCTCGGCCGTTCCGTTGGAAGTCGCCCTCTATTCAGTGTGTTCTGGACAGACGGGAAGCGCTACAGGGTCATTGTTTCGCGCGACATGACAAAGGAAGAAGAAAATTTTTATGAGCGTCGGAACGCTCAGAACGCCTGAATGCTATTCCCATGAGATCAATATCTGACTGGAACGAAATTCCTGCCTTTGAAGACGAGACAAAGGAAGCTGATTATTGGCACATGACTCAACTCGACGCAGGGTTGATGAATGCATCCATTCATCAACCTGACTCCCGGGAGTCCACCACCATCACGTTACGCTTCGACCCAAGGTTACTTGCGCGTATCAAGCGTATTGCCCGCTCTCGGTTCCTTAATTATCAGAGCATGATGAAGCAATGGTTGAGTGAGCGACTGGAAACAGAGGTGAAAAAATAAATCCAGCGCGCAATCACCAATCTCGTTACTCTCTGCACCGTAACACGCAGCCTATTTTGAGCGTTGCAACAGGCAGGCATCCCCCCAGTCAGCGTGATCGGCAATATCAAGGTCCTCTCCGTAATCAACTCGCAGAGTGATCTCAGAGGCTCCGGTGATATCGACTTTAACCAACTCGGCAGGCTCACCTCCGCGAACTCTCTTTCGGAACATCTCACGATCTCCGCAAAAAACTGCAAACTCACAATCTCCACGGATTCCCGAATCAATGTCGATTCCTATCTCGGCCAAAAATAAATCATGGAGGCCCTCATTGGGAAATGTCACGGCCATTCCTGAGGCAAGCCCCAATCCCTTGTCATAGACCTGGTCGCCAATTTGAAGAGGCAACCCGGAAACCGTGCGATCACGCTGCCAAGAGCGATTTGGCGCAATTAAAGGCTTATTCTCAACCCTTAAGGCCACAATATCAGATAAATATTCAAGCCTCTCCGAACTAATGGAGATCCTGCTTACTTGAGCCCAGGGAACAGAGATTTTCACACCTTCAACGAGCGAAAGCTTTACGTGACCATCCCTAAACTCGTTGATATCTGCGCGTAACCGCGTCCCGCCCACCAGTGTTAATACACACGCGGGGCGCTCATCAACCTTAAGCAAAGGTGAGGCAAGAACCACTCCGTAAGCCCTTGCAAGAGGGATCGACTGCAGTGCGTCATTACGATCAAACGTCAGTGTGTCGGAATCCACTTCCTCTATTAACCCATCAACCTCCTGTAACTCTGCACCACCACTTATGAAAATGGTGTCGAGTTCGCGCGATGCCTCCCACTCAAGAAGCCCCTTCTGAAAACGTGATCCGCGAATCAACTCACCAAAACGCAGTGCTCGCACAGCATCAATAGGCAGTTTCAATACATCAAGACCACTTGACCTGCAGGTAATCTCCTCCTCGAATACATTAATGCCAGTCGCAGCGATCTCACTCCCGCAAATTAAAACAACCCTGCCCTCGGACTCATCTTCACCCAAGAGGGAACCTTCTGGAATAATGCTGCGCAATCCATCAATCGGCAACTTTCTTCCTGCGATTCCCACAACCCCTTCAGCAGAAATGAACTCTATCCTCCCCTCAACAACATCCCCCTCAAGCGTCAAAACCCTGCCCTCAAGAACCCCCCCAAAAAAAGAAGTGTAAAGGAAGAACAAAATGAACCCTGCTCCCAGAACGCCTTCTTTCAATATCAAGCAAGGCCTGTTGTTACAAGCACTCATGCAACTACTCGGCATCGCGCTTCTCGCCCCGTTGCACAGAGCGGTAATATTGATCCACCAACGACCTGTAGCGAGCCGGATATTTCGATTTCAATGAACCCAGCGCCTCTGTCCCGCGATCACGTTTGCGAAGGTCATCCCACGCACTCTCTGCTGCACCACGAATACGTCGCACTACCTTGGGCGCATTCTGCGCATTGGCATTACCTCCCTGGTTGTTTCCCAACTGATTGCCCTGCTGTTGCTGTTGCTGTTGCTGTTGCTGTTGCTGTTGCTGTTGCTGCTGCTGCTGCTGCTGCTGCTGCTGCTGCTGCTGTTGCTCCTGATCCTCAGCCATTTCTATTAATTCATCAAGCATAGCCACAATGTGCTTCTGGATCTTCTGAGTGCCCTCACCGGTATCTTCAAGCCCCAGCTTCCGACGTGAGAATTCCATATGCGGAGCCACGTCATCTATACTTCCGCGATGCACTCGCTCTATTGAGGCCATCAAGTCTCTCGCCGCATCAATGAGGCGAGGAGACGCATCAGGGTAGTCCTCGATGAACTCATTCAGATCATCTGCCGCTGCAGTCCGCTGAAGCATATTCGCATTACATACTCCTTGGTAATACAGAGATTCCCCACTTCGCAAGCTACTGCCCGCCCACTCCTTACGTATCCTTTGCATATTGGGCAACGCTTCCTCGAAGCGCTCCTCACCTATCAACACACGAGCAAGAAAGTAAGAGCTTTCGGCCGCAAGGAATGGATCACCAGAAGAAGCGAGCTCCTTAAGAGCTATAATCCCGGCTTCAGGATCATCTGAAGCAACACGCAATGCCTCGGTGAATTCCGGATACATCTCGCGGAGAATCCTGGTCAGGGAGCCTGAATTAACTTCCTTGCTAACGCGTAACTCCTCAACACTCTCACGCAATGATTGATCCAGATCAGCATTGCCCTCTATTGACTTAGCAAATCTCTCAACAACAGGGGCGAAGCCATCTTTATCTTCCGCAGCAAGCACTCCATTAACGGTGCAGGCAATCAATAATGCCATTGTGACTATTCGCTTCATCATATTTAAAGTAAAATATTCCATAGCAAGGTTCAATCGATTTCCGACTCCACGGCTGGCTTGCCCCTTGCGCTAAGTTCCTGCGCAGACTCCGCCACCTTCTTCTGAAGGATTGCCGCATCATTAATCTGTCGCTCGAGGACTGCGGAATTCCCACCCCCCCGACCAACCTCATTGTCGATGTCTATCGTCCGACGGTTAATCCGATTCTGTGTAAGTCTCAATAATTTCAACTCGGCACTGGGAGGTAATAATTGAGGTTGTTGTTGTTGTTGCTGCTGCTGTTGCTGCTGCTGTTGTTGTTGTTGTTGTTGTTGTTGCATCTGTTGAGCAAGCTCAACCGCATCAATTAACTCCTTTAGAGTCATCTCAACCTCCTTCTGTGAGCGCTGGACAAAGCCGTCCGTATTCTGAGCATCAAGGAGATCCGCCACGGCCTCCAAATCGTATTTCATTCCCTCAACCACGTTCCGAACAACCACGCTCTTTCCCTCTCCAACAAGTAAAGCTTCAGCCTCGCCGGCTTGTTGAGACAACTCCCTCTCAACAACTTCAACCCCTCGCAACTCAATGCGCTGGGCTCGCTTAAGCTGTGCGTTTTTTTGCCCCTCACGTTTCTCATCAAGCGCCAGCACCGCCAAACTTGCTCCCTTCTGCTTCTCCAGCATATCCCGGAACATCTGTTCAAGTTGCGCCAGCTCCTCCATTTGCTGATCCTGTTGCAATTCCTCAAGTTGATCCTCAACCTCCTGTCTGGCACGCTGCAAATCCTCCAAAGCCCCCTTCTGATCTTGCGCGGCATCATCGGGGTTACCCTTGGCAAGACTCTCTGCCGCCTTTTCCATTTTACCCTTACCGCTCTCGACCGCCTCTCTGGCTCGCTCCTGACCCTGCTTTAACGGATCTTCCTGCTGCCCGGAATCTTCCGGAGAGCCGGCAGCAGATTGCCCCATCTGCTCTGCCAATTCGCCGGTGTCACCAGCAGTCTCCTTCTGCTCCTCGGCAAGTTGCTCTAAATCCTCTGGAGTAATACCGGCTATTCTGTCCCTTTCTTCTTTGAGTTCCTCAAGGGCATTGTTGAGTTCCTCAAGAGCCTTTCCCTCAGCCTGTTCAGCCAGCTTGCCCCTGCCCTCAGAAAGCCGTTTCTCCGCCCCACGTTGACTCTGCTCTGCATTCCTCAATGATTCAGCCCCTGGTCTCCCGGAAGGCTTGCTGGAGCGATCCAGCTGCTGAGGCTTCCCCTCCCCGTTCTCATCAGGTTGTCCTTCTCCGTTCTCATCAGGTCGTCCTTCCCCGTTCTCATCAGGTTGTCCTTCCCCATTCTCATCAGGTTGTCCTTCCCCGTTCTCATCAGGTTGTCCTTCCCCATTCTCATCAGGTTGTCCTTCCCCATTCTCATCAGGTTGTCCTTCCCCATTCTCATCAGGCTTCCCCTCACCGTTCTCATCAGGTTGACTTTCACCGCCCTCCTGGGGACCTTTTTCAACATCTTCCCGCAACCGCTCCGTCTCCTTGCGCAGCTTGTCTTGTTCTTCAGCAATTCTGTCAAGACCATCTATCCCCTTTGCCGCTTCCTGCGACGTCTTTTCCTTAAGCTCAGCCTGTCGATCAATTAACCCTTCAAGCCTTTCAATCTGCTTGTCCAAGCCCGCCACGGCATCATCCTTGTCTGCTAGGATGTCACTCTCATCCTTCAAGGCATCCTCCTGCTCAATGAGTTTATCCAGAGCCTTCTTCCACTCTTCTAATTTATCAATCTCTTCCTTAAGACGATCTTCCTCATCCTCCTCCTTCAGGAGAAATTCAATTAACATTCGAACGTCATCAACGGCTTTCTCCTGCTTTTCACCGGCAGTATCGAGCTTGGACAAGTTAAGGAGACCGGTAATCTCATCCATACGCCTTTCGAGCAGCATCTCCTTGGATGACTTGAACGCCTCAACGAGTTTCTCCGATTGTTCCGGGTAATCTTTCTGCAAAGCGCGGGCAAGCTCTGTAAACTGACGTTCCAGCTCAACCACCATACGCTTGATCCGTTGCTGACGAATACCAAGGGGACTATCATTACCTCCAGAGGAAAGTGACTGCCCGTCTCCGCTACCACCAGAGCCATCAGGATCAGCACCCTTACACGGCAACAAACCGAATGGTAAAATACCAGATATTGTCAGAACAATGCTTAATTTTATCACGCCTTTGGTTATTATTGTTAACGATTAGTATTGTCTTTATCTTCCTCAACCGGATTCTCCTTCGGTTCAGGTGCACCATTTCCGCGCAGGACCTCCTTAAGGGATTTCTCCTTGGCCTTCTTTGTCATCACCCGCATGCGCTCCTGTGCACGCTGAATTTCATAAAGCAAGTTAACCGCCTGCTGATACCCTTCATTGCGGACCATATGAACGAGAACTTCACGCATTACCGCAATGACGTTTCTCTGGGCATTCTCAACCGAGGAAAATGAAGCATTGCGTCGCTCAAGCTCGGCTACTCTCCTCGCTGAATCCAGGCCAACTGACGCAGCAGGCAGCGCCCCGTCCAGCAGAGATGAAAGCGGGGCAATGACCTTCTCTTTCAGGCGGGCTTTCAACACACCCTCTTCCTCCTCGAGTCGATTATTGCTTATCTCCTGCAGCATCCCCTCCAGACGGGAAACGATAGGCGTCAAGTTTGAACCAAGCAGTTTTTGACGCTTCTGCAGGGCAACAACACGCTCGCGTTGAGACGGTTCAAGCACCTTAAGTTCACGGCACTCTGCTGCAAGCGCCCCCGTATCGGTAAGCAACAAGTCCTGCTTCTTGATCATTTCCGACAGGACCTGCCTTTGTTCCTTCTCACGCCTTAATAAATCCGTCCTTAATTCAGCCTCGCCCACGACCCGCAAAAGAATCTTTGTCGACTCACCTGACTTTGGCCCGGTGACAGTGTCATTGTCTGTTGCTCGGAATTGGATGCCCAATCGGGAATTAACGGGAATCTCAAGCGGAGCGATTTCAATGGCTCCATCAAGAGGCAAATGCTTGCCGCCAATAACATCAGCCACTCCATCCAATTGCAACAATCCCTGAGACTGTTCTCGTTCACTGTTATCTTCTTTCCACGTATAGATAATCTCCGCGGAATCGACGGCATAATCATCCTCTACTTCGCCGTTAAAAGGCAGCCTTGCCCCAGGCACCACCATTCCACTCACCCCGTTAAACGACACTCTTACTCGGGGTTTACGATCATGCTTAAGCTTTATCTTGAAGCGCGCCGGATCCCTTGATCCAAGGCCACTGAAATCCTCACTGCCGGGTAGCCGGACGACCTCACGGTCCTCGACCTGTAAGTCATAAGTTCCGGAAACCACATTGACTGCTGGAATCACGCCGGAGAACTTCCTTCCATCTACGATTAACTCATGTCGCTCACCTCCACAGCTCAACAATGCTGACTTAAGAGGCTTATCGCTACTCCCCTCAACATGGAGAGCGGTGCCATTAAGCAAATAATAAGGCCCCGCGCCAACAGGCAAATCAACCCTTTCCTCGCCAGTATATTCCGGCCCAACAGCAACAAGAGATAACTCTCTGAGTTCCGGCCTGTTGAGCAACTTCACATTGATCCATTCAGTTTGACTCTCTCTGCTAATGACGCGGAACTCGAAAGGCTCGAGGACATTACCAATCTCAACACGGAATTCATCACCCTTCGCGCTGGCGGTCATGGACTCAGTGCGCCGACCACTGACTGACTTAAACTCCAGCTCTACCTTCTTTGGGAGTGATTGATAGCCTTTACGGACAACCGCACTAATCACCCAGTCATCGCCCTTTGGTAATTGCAGCTCACCTTGCTTCACTCCCGCAACATCAAGGAAATAGTCCTGGGGCCACTGCTCGTTGCCCAGCATCACATTACGATTAAACCAAATCCCCAACGGCTTGGTTAAAATGCTGCCGGCACACAACCCCGCAAAAGTGATTAGAAGAACTACCAGAGCAACGAGATGCATTCGTAATCTCGCCAGACGGAAAACCTTATCAAAGCTAATTCCATCACTTGCCCTTTCCCCCATCTCAATGGTTTTCTTGACCATTCCTTGCGAGACATTTTCATCCTCGCCTATCTTCATGCGCGAAAACTCGAGGGCGCTGATCAGGCTTTCCTTAAACTCCTTGCCGCTTTTTTCAGCCTGTAACAATAATGCGTCGTCGCTAATCCTTGAAAACAAAGGCGCTAACAAATATTTCCATAATGTGTAAGAAAGAACAGCCGAGCCAAGCAACAACGTGATCAATCGCTGCGACCAGTCCATCCTGAAACTGCTATCCAGCCAGTAGTCAACCGCCACAATGCCGAACAACCACACAAGAAACCTGTTCAATCCAGAAACCAAGAAAAACCTCTGTACCAATCGGCGCATTGCACCGATCTTTTCATCGATCGCAACGGGAACGTTTTTCTTTTCTTTGCGTGACATCGTTTGATTCCCTGCAAGCATTCAAAGGAGGCGGAACTTCTTCCTCAGCGCCCATTCAAGGGTTAATAATCCTGCCAGTAAGACCAATAAAGCAGTATTATCCCAGACGGGTTTCGGAGGACTCTCAAAAGCAAGATTCTTGACGCGATCCGGCAACGCAGATGAAAGGCCAGCCACCTCATCAGGATTGAAATAGGCACCACCTGAAGAGCTTGCCATGTCAATAAGACGCTCTCTGTCCAGCCATGCATCTTGGATCTCCTTAAGCGGAAGCGTTACGGTAAAGTTTGAGTCGATCTCTATCTTTTCACCAACTTCCCCAGGCAAAACAACCGACACACGGTGGCCGCCCTGGAGAGCTGCCGCAAAGAGAAGTTCGTAATGACCAACCTGTCCGGATTGCTGCACAAAAGTGACCTCTGAGGTCGATCCGTCAGGAAGACGCATCTCACCTTTAACCTCCTCAACCGCCAATGGCTCAAAGTTCTGCTGCTTCAGGCGGGCTGATATCCTTACGCGATCTCCCACCTGGTATCTAAACCTCTCTGTTTCTATTAACCCGCGGCGCTTACCTGCAAGCGAGCGTCCTTCCACTAGATAACGAACTGTCTGAATCCAGAACCGTTTAAAGAACTCGGCATCAAGCCCCTTCGTGCGCCACCTCCAAGTTCCATCAAATCCGAGATAAGTGGTTCGCCCTGATCCAAATTGCCCGGTTACAAGCAACGGGCGGGCTATCTCCCGCCGCCGGAGGGTGGAATCGGAATGCTCAATCAAAACCCGAGCCGCAGGCGCAGCTCTTAGAGCCGGGAAGCTCCAATAGGTTCCGGGCAGCTTCTTCCACTGCATTAAGGTCTGCTGAACGTCATTGAAAAATCGCATGATTGGTTGATCTGCATTAGATGCCACGACAGCCAGTGGCCATTCCCGGTTATTGGGTGAAAGCAAGCTGCTTACCTCCATGCTACCCACATCCCCAAGCTCAACCGGCAGCAACTCTGAAATTCCTGCCGTCCGGGCATCAGTGAGAAACCTGCCGGAAAACACCGGCCCCGGCATATAGAGCAACCCGCCAGAATGCTCGCGAACGAATTGCTTCAAGAGTTCAATACCATCTTCATCGAATTCCATGGGATCCGGGTCCAGCAAAACAACAACATCATAATTAAACAGCTCCTCTCGAGTTGCAGGCAAAGCATTAATTGGAGTGTTGCCCTGCTGCTGACGCCCATCATCGAGGCTCTGTAGCCAGCATGATACATTGATCATTTTCTCCCTGAGAAGCAGCCGCACAAGAGCACGATATTCCCAACTTGGCCCCCCGGAGACCACCAGCACACGGGCATTATCATCAAGCACCTTCACTCGTGCCGGAGCAGAGGGCTCATTATCCTCAATATTAGATTCTCCCTCAAGAAAATCTGCACGCACAGTTAATAGTTTCTCACCAGGAGTCTTTGGCGTATGTGAGAAATCAACGCGCAGTTGACCTCCCTCGGCAGGAATATCCACATCCTTGCTCTCAATGATCTTTTCGACTTGCTCCCCACCCTCAGATTCACTCAATTCAACAAGTGAAACCTTAACAGAATCCTCACTCAATCCCTCAGCCCTCAAAACAGCCTGAATCTGGAATGGGTCATTGTTCCAAACCTGAGGATCAGCATACAAATTGGAAACACTAAGATTCTGGGGACGATCAGGGTCACCCACTCCTATAAAGAAAACCGGTATATTACGTTTCCTTGCCTCCTGCACAGCATCCTCCGGATCGCTTACCACATTATGCTGACCATCGGTAATGACAACCAATGCAGATGTGAGCTTTTCGGAAAGAGCCTCACGAACGGCACGAGTAATATCAGTAGCAGAACCATTGGCCGCGAAGGCGGGTAAAGTCATCGGGACCGTATTGGACTCATCATTCACTTCCTCGGAGACCACTTCACCAATACCGGGGACATCATGAGCCTCGACGCTTCCAGAGAAGTCAAAAACTCGCACTCGCCCCTTCTCTGCAAGATTTTTTAAGAGAAGCCCCTCATCTTTATCAAACATTCGATTCGCAACATCCACCCGTGAAGGCTTCTTCAAGCGCAATTCTTCGACAGAGATTCCCATAACCGATGCGGCTGAACTTGCCGCCCTGTCATCGATATAGCGATCCGCTGTATTCATCGATTGTGAAGTATCCCTCAACAATGCCAGCACAGGCCGCAATGTCCGGGACTTGGTATAACTGATCGAGGGCTCCAGAAAAACAAACAACAGCACAGCTCCAACGGTTAAACGAAAAGCCGCAAGCAAATGCTTCGCCCACATAGGGCAAGAGGAATTTTCACGGCGATAAACACGAAGAACAAACCATGCAACCAGAAACACCACAGCAATAAGCACAAACACTCCCCACGACTCAGGAAGGTTGGCAAATCGGAAGGCGATCTCTGCATCTTCAGGAATCTTGTCCTTATCGACCCCCAATAACTGTAACCACTTACTCAATCTCTTAATAATGTTAAACGAAAAACAGGCAGTATAAAATCAACGAGCAAAGATCGGCAGCATATCATTGGGCATCTGAAGAATGATACAGGCCATTGCCGTGGCAAACTCCGGACCATAGGAGGAATCAGTCCAGGCTCCGCTCCCGGACTGTGACGAAATTAACTTGTCTCGAATGCCAGGGTACCAGTCATTCCAGTGATCGCCACCTGCATGCCACATTGCCTGAACCGCATAATAATGACCGTAATAGAAATAATGTCGCTCTGGAGTATCCTTGCGTCGCTTTAGATATTTGAGTCCCTTTTCAATTTGCGGCCCATCATATATCCCGGCACTAAAAAGCGACACAACACCTGCTCCGGTAAGGGCAAAGGTAGTATGCCCTCCTCTCATGGTATACCGGAAACTGCCATCACCCGTCTGGCTTTTCTTTACGTATTCAATGCACTTCTCTCTGGCCGCATCAGGCACATTGATTCCGGAGTCACGAGCCGCCCGCAATGCCATGATCTGACAAACTGTTACCGAGAGGTCAGCATCACTCTTGACCGGCCGATAGCGCCACCCTCCCTGTTCATTTTGAGCGGCAAGAGTGCATTTAACAGCCATACGAAGCTTCTGCCCCAATTCTCGCTTTCTCGACATCCCATAAGCCTGCGACATGCAAAGCATGGCAAAACCATGGGCATACATGTTGCCAACAGCTCCCGTGCCACGGGCAATATAACCCGTAGGACCAGTATGCCGGGTCAAGAAATCAGCGCACAGGTCGACTTGCTTACCAAATTTCCCCACACCAGGAGTGCTCCCCTCACTCATGAACGCAAGTCCGCCAAGCCCACATATACCGACACTTCCGGCATAACCTGAAGCCCCAAATGCCCCCCGGTCATTTCCTCTCTGTATTTGACGCCCTGCAAGATATCGCAATCCCTTGTTAACTGCCTCCCGTGTAGCCTTGGTCATCAGTTCATCAGCCGTTTTCTCCTTAACCTGGCCCAATCCCATTAATGAATTCTGCGCACCGATACTGCACGCTCCAGTTAATCCGGCGAAGCGCAAGAAACGTCGCCTTCCCAGCAAATCGGATTCTAATATATTGTTATCCTGCATGGTAAATTCTCGCATTCTAAAATCAGGGGATCTCAATGCCATATTTACTGTAAACTTCCCTCATAGGAATCAATTCTGTCTTGAAATCCTCAATCGCCCGCAGAACAGCCGCCTTCCTGCTCGCATTTTTGTCAAGGTCTCCCGGGACGCGGGAGAACATTAGCTTGGCTCGCTCTAACCTCGCCTGCTGTCCGCTGTTCCACAGTATCCTTTCAGTCAAAATTTCACTCCTCAGTGAAGGACTGGGCAATGGTATTGACTCGAGCTGCTTTGCAAGTGACTTGAACCCTTCGACGATACCCGAGAAATCGGCGCGGGAGTCAGCCATGCGACGCTCGAAATCAACATGTGAAACCCCGCGCTGATAAGCCTCTGTTATTCGGAGAAAAGTCTGAGCGATTAATTCATTCGCTTCCCCCGAAATTTCGCCAAGGCTTGTCTCTTTCGTTACAGGATCCTCCTCAATCCCGCCGGGTACCACTTCTCCAATCGCATATACTTTACGTAAGCCCGCGCCATAAAGCCGGTTGCCATCAGAATACAGGTTGCCCAGTGGCTGCTCATCCATGGCCTTCACTGCAATGCTTGCCATTTCCTTCCCGCTATCCAGGGACAACCGCACAATCTTATTTTTACCTGTGGGAACAAATAATCCTTTTTCAGTGAGTGCGCCTCGCCCGTATCCTGCCTGAAAGACACTCTCCCAGAGAAGTCGCCCGCCAGCAGCCTTGTAACACCGGACAACACCTTTTCCCGCAACATAAACCCGCCCCCTATTAACCCCAAGTGCGTATTCTCCTTGCGTATCATTACCACCCGGCCCGCGAGCAGATTCCCAGACCAGTCTGCCTGAACGACGGTCGAAAGCGATCAGGTGATTGAAATCAGTCGGTGTTACGATCACTGAGTTCGCCGAAGGGATAATCATCTCCTCTTGCCAACCATCAAACTTAGCGCCACCCATTGCGCGACCACCCCACACTCCGAAACGTTGCAACTGACGATCACGGGCAGGATCCTTTTCCGTTGTCCTCGGGTAACTTACCGCCCAGTTCATCGAACCGGATATTGCATCAACGGAAAACAGCAACCCGGCCCCGGTCGCCACATAAGCCTCTCCACCATCCACAGAAATGACAACGGTTCCGTTCTGAGCACTCCCTGAACTCGGATCATCTCCAAGGAATGTCCTCCATTGAGTTGCTCCTCCCTCAGCTTCTAAGGCGACAAGATACATTCCATTGCCCTCCATGACAGGAACCAGCACCAAGCCAGCGTAGGGAACAGGAGGGCCGGTAAAACAACTCTTCTTTACAATGTCGGCATCAGGCTCACTTGCACCGCGCATCCATTGCAACTTTCCATTACGGGCATGGTATGCCACAAGACGATTCTCACGCATGCGCGACAAACCGCCAACCCCACGATTCATCATGATACGACGCCTAGCCATTGGATCGACAGGTAGCTTTGCCGCAACAGAGCGCTCTTCTGTAAAGTCCACAGGAATCCCCTGTATTGTCAGAACCTTGTCAGCAACCACGCACATGGACTGGTTAACGCTGTCAGCAAAGTTGTGTATTTCATTGACATCAATCGGCGCACGTCCAACCTGCTCCGAGCTGGATCGGTTAGAATATGGAGTGGGGCGGGCGGGGTAATTGTTGCGGAAACCAAGCCACCGCAACTCGCCTGAGTGAGCATCTGCGCAGACAAGTCGGTTATGCGTCTTGAAATAAATGTTCCCGTCATGGAAGAGCAACCGCGCAGATGGAACCCATCCGTGCTTAAGCCATGATCCCTTCATTTCCTTTGGAGTCGACGGTTTCCTCGACGTTGTTGATCCACGGCCCAGCCCACGACCAAAGGGATCATCAACATTAAGCGTGATGGATTTTCCCCCATCAGAGGGAAGCTCAGGCCAAGCCTCAGGAAGATTCAACTCATAAGGCTGAACCCAAACCGGAACCGCATCCTTATCAGGCAGCATTTCCGGAAAAGCCATGACTCCCGATCGGTTCGCCCCTCCCATGAACATAGGCCACGACTTTCCGGAACGCTCAACTGAATTAGAGGGCCTTCCTGATTTCTTGATATCCACCTCAACAAGAGCCAGCAAGCGATCGGAAACACTAGGAGTTGCCCGCGATCTAAGATCTTTGACAATTTTCTCAGCACGATCAGTATCACCAACCCGGGCATTCAAGACTGCCAGTCGCAACAAAACTAGGTCCTTGTCCACGCTGGGCGAAGGGTAGTCATTAATGATCTTATCCAAGAGCCGGATAGCCGGCAGAAACTCATATCGGTCAAGCTTAAGACAGGCGAGATCAAAGGCGGCATCATCCCCAAGCGAACTGATAAAATAACGTCTGACAACCTCGGCGAGCGCCGATTCACCATCATTATTGCGCGGGCGATCCATAATCAACTTCGCTTCAGCATCGGCCTTTAAACGATAGCCTTCACGCCCTTCCCCGGGGAGATTCGCAATGGTAGCCTCTATATCACGAGACACAGAACGGTAACGCTGATACTCGTGCTCAAGTGTCTTTTCGATCCACTCATCCTTGGTAAACATCAGGTCATTGCTGGAATCAATAACCGTCTGCCAGAGTTTGCCGGCCAGATCATACCTCCCCTGCCCGGCAAAATGCTCAGCTCGGGCAAGAAGGTCATCGGCTTCAGCATCCGTCTTCAGTGATGCACCTTCAACAAGGTTTCTGGAAGCCTTGCCTATTTCGGGAGCAGGCACAGCAACATTCTTAATATCTCCACCAGCCTGTTGAACCGCGACAACCGCCGCCAATATCGGGATATACCGGCCGCTCCGGCCCAATACCTTGAATCTACAATTAGCATTCATATTAAACCACTTCATTTTACCTTCGGGCTCCAATCCACCATCCAAAAAGCAGTTCAACTGCAAGTAACGCAATTAAAACATACAGCACCATTTTCCATATTTCACTGCGACCAACGGCCCCTTCAAGCTCAATGACCGATTCCCCTCGCCCAACGAATTCGATCTGCGCATCTCCCAGATCGCCGCGGATTGCATCCTCACTGGCACGACTCAAGTCACTTTCACCTGTATCAATATTCGCAGCAAAAAGCATTGTCTTAAATTCCCCACCTGCCGCCCTCATCAACTTAAGTTCATACATCCCTCTCTTACCGGTCTCCTCGAAATTCACATTCCATATCAACCCGTTCTCTGGACCTGAATCATCGGGACGTGCTTCTGCAGACTGTGGCTCAGTATTCCCTGGCGGCAGAATCTCAACATTCTGACTGAATTCACGCAAGTCCACCTTTTGGCTAATAGGTTGAGCAACGGAGATCACTCCTTCCTCTGTCCGGTTACGAGCCATATAACGAATCATCTCCTGTGAAGTAATCAGGAAAGTGGCTCCATTCTCAGGAAAATTACTCCAGTCATTATCAAGCGGACTCATAACAACCATCACCTGACCTTCGCCCAATCTCTTCTCCACAAATGCCGGAGACCGGCTTTCATTGTTGAAGGAAGCAATCACCCGCGCAACGCCTGCAGAAGACAATTCAGCGGCAGTCGGATCCGGTGCTGGCGCTTCACAGTGCCACCAACGGAACACCTTGACCCCATCGAGCAACTGCCTGTTGTCGCCATCAAAGAAACGGAACACCGGGTGATTGAGCAAATCAGGGCTTAGCAACGTCCAGGCCTCCTCCTTCTCATCTCCCTCAATGCCCGACAACCTAACGGGGAGCAATCCCTTGCCTTCTTTGTACAAAATATCGTTGTATACGTCCTCATCAGCCTGGTCTCCCAGAAGAAACACCAGACCACCACCATCCCTCACCCAGTTCTCCATTGTCGCCGCACGCCCCTCGGTAACACGATAGAGATTGGCGATGACAATAACCTCAAATTCTGATAGCTCGACGTCATCAAATTCCGAATCATCAACAACCGTAACCTCAACACCCGAACTGGACGGTCCGTCAGGAGCAAGGGCGTTCTTCAAATAAAACGTCTCACTTTGACCGTAATTACCTGACGGATCACCATCAACAAGCAACACTCGAATTCCACGAACAACCCTTGCTGGAAAATACCTGATATTATCCTCCTCGAGAAGATCACCGGAGCTTGCCGCAACATTGTCCAGCCTAACCTCGACGGGAACAGGACTTACCTCCTTCGCCTCCGATTCACCATCTATTGCGCTTGCAAATGTATATGTGAAGGCAGCCACTCCAGTATCACCTGGCCCTATGCGGTCAATCCGCGCCTCCACAGGCAACATGTCACCTGCGACAAACTTCAATCCAACATCATTCGCTTCCCGAACTCCACGGTTACGAACGACAACCTCAAACTCCGCCGGGACTCCTGCAATAATCGCCTTATCAAGAGGAACAATCTTCTCTACCACAAGGTTCTCCTCTCCGGACTCTCCCAAGTCAATCACGTAACACCCGGCAGCCGCTTCAGAGATCCTGCCGAGGGTTGAAACCACACCGGCATCTGACTCGCCTCCGGCACCAACCTCCCAATCCCGACGACGGAGATCAGTAAGGAGATAGACAACACGTTGCAGACTGGCCTTGTCATCTTTAAAGCTCTCCTCCACATGAAGCAGGGCAGCGTTCAGCTTACCGGCAGAATCCCTTGCCTCCAGCCCATCAATTTCATCTAGCAACCCTCCCATTGTGGCCTCGGTCAACGGCAGTCCATTTGCCCACGGGGCAGGATGGTCCGGGTCGGTTGTCCTTACCACCGTGATGAAATCGTCTTTATTATCCCTCACCAAGGCCTCAACCCATGCGCGGAGCATTGAGGACGCCTCCTCTATCGGCGTCTTATCTCCTGATCGCGCCGCCATACTCAATGAGTCATCCAGAACGATAACCCTCTCGGTTGCACCGGCCCTAAAGAAACTCTCCGGGTTAACATCAAGGAAAGGCCTCGCAAGCAGGAGACCTATGAGCCCCATTGCCAAGCACCGTAAAAGCAGGAGAATAAATTCCTCGAGCTTTACACGGCGGCGATTAAGTCTCTGCGCCTCCATCAAAAAATCCATCGCAGCCCAATCAATCCGCTTAAATCTCCGGCGGTTAAGTAAATGAATAATTATCGGCGAGGCGATCGCGATAAGGCCAGCGATGAACAGACCCGGATTAACAAGGAAATTAAGCATGACCTAAACCATCCTTCCTTTCCTGGTGTGCTGCTTACGAAAGGCAAGGTAGCGGGCAAGCAGAGCATCAAGTGGTTCACCCGTGTCGAGCAAGGCATAATCAACTCCCAAGCGGTCACAAATACGCCTCACTCTATCTTGATATTTCCCGACAATGTCCAGGTAGCTTTTGCGCAAAGCCCGCGGGTCAGCATGAACTTCATCCTCAGACTCCAACCCCATGAAACGCGTATTGTCTTCAAAGGGGAACACTAACTCATGTCGGTCCATTACATGAAAAACAACCACCTCGTGTTTACGAAGCCGAAACTGTTGCAAGGATTCACTCAACTCGTCCAGATCGGTAAATAAATCGGAGATGATAACAACCATTCCGCGTGACCGCACCTGCTCAACGAGTTCCAGAAAAACTTCACCGACATCCGTTTTGTCATCAGGATCAGTTTCCCCAAGGACATGCACCATCTCCTTGATATGGTTAATGCGCGAACTGGGCGGCAACACATCACAAACCTTGGTATTGAAAGTCACCAAACCGACGGCATCCCCTTGATGTTGCAACAGGTGCGCCAGAGACGCACCCGCAGTGGCAGCATAATCGAATTTTCTCCACCCCTCTCCCGCATAGCCCATTGACTTGGAGCAATCGACAATAATCGTTGTCTTGAGATTGGTTTCCTCTTCGTATTCCTTGATATAAAAGCGATCCGTCTTCGACCAAACCTTCCAGTCGATATGCTTAATCTCATCCCCAGGCGCATACTCACGATGTCCCGCGAACTCCACGGCAAAGCCACTGTATGGACTCTTGTGCTGACCAGTAATGAACCCCTCGACAACCAAGCGCGCCCTGACATCTAGCCGCTTGATCCTTTCAAGGACCTTCGGGTCGAGATAATCTGGCCTCTCAGTGTTTTCCATGTCTCAGAGTGACTGCCGCCCCGGCGGCGGAAACTGAACTACGCTGCATTAAACGCACCGGTGAGAGCAGGCGCAATCTTATCGTCATCATGACGTTCCGCAATGTTCTCAAGGAGCTTGTCCACCACCACATCACTTGTCACGCCGTCTGACTCCGCCTTGAACGTAGTGATAATCCTGTGCCTGAGAACCGGGTGAACGATGGCACGTATATCCTCCGCCGTTGCGTAGCTGCGCCCCTCCATGACCGCCTTTGCCTTTGCTCCCAGCAAAAGGAACTGCACCGCCCTCGGTCCAGCCCCCCAACTTAGAAGGTCGGGAATAAAGTCCGGGACCTCTTCCTGCTCAGCAACACGGGTTGCCCTTACAATACGCAATGCGTAATGAATCACATGGGGAGGCACCGGAACCCTGCGGACAAGGTTCTGGATGCTGGAAATGTCATCACCACTCAGGATTTCATTTACGGAAGCGACATCTGCGGAAGTCGTTGAGGCCGCCACCTTGTATTCCTCGGCATAATCAGGGTAATTGACAAACACCTTGAACATGAATCTGTCCTGTTGTGCCTCGGGCAGGGTGTATGTCCCCTCCTGCTCAATAGGGTTCTGTGTAGCCAGCACAAAGAAGGGGTCCGGCAATTCATGGCGATTCATTCCAATGGTCACCTGCCTTTCCTGCATCGACTCAAGCAACGCGGCTTGGGTTTTCGGTGGCGTTCGGTTAATCTCGTCAGCCAATACAATATTGGCAAAGATTGGCCCATTAAGGAACTTGAATTCACGCGACCCCGTCAGTTTATCCTCCTGAATGACCTCCGTTCCTGTAATGTCAGAGGGCATCAGATCGGGAGTAAACTGGATACGACTAAAATCAAGGCGAAGAGACTTGGCGAGCGTGCTCACCATCAGGGTCTTTGCCAAACCCGGCACCCCCTCAAGCAAGCAGTGACCACGTGAGAATATGGCGATAAGCAATTGGTCGATAACCTCACTTTGGCCAATAATTACCTTGGCCAGTTCCGTGCGAATGCTAGCAGTGGCAGACTTGCAGCTTTCGAGTGCTTCCAGTTCGTCTTCTGAGAATCTCTCCTCGTTGTTGTTGGGTTCAATAGACATTTATACGCAAAGTTTGTAATAACATGTTCATGATAGCGGAAACACCGTAGGACGCCACCTCTAAGGAGCACCATCAATCACATTATTATGACCATGCGAGCCCCTGGGGCGTTCAATGTGGCAGGTTACTAAAATAGCGACACCGAGCCCGGAAATTGCCTCTCTGAGCCAACTTTAGTCCATTTCCCCCGAGGGATTATTCCCCGGTCGGGGCGGGAACATCCGGCGTAGTAGCCTCCTCGGCACTAGAATCGGCTTTCGACTCATCTTTGGTCGCCTTTTCATTGGCTGCAGGGGCAGATTTTTGATCCTCTTCAGCAGGCAATTCCGGAACACTTGGGGTGATGCCCGGAATACCAGCGCCCGGCAAGCCGGGAATAGTTAACCCAGGGGGCAATCCGGGAGGCAAGCCAGTCGGAGCACCTCCAGCTCCGGGAGTTTCAGGCTTCTCCTTCTTCTTGACCAACTCATCACGCTTCTTGAAAAATTTCTCCGCGCTCCAGTTGTCCAGTTCATAGACAATCCCGGCAAAGAGTTTCTCCTTGGCCAGCTTTTCCTTAAGCCGCTTCTGCTCCGCGACAAACTCATCATCGCGCTGTTTCTTAAGTCCTTCTGCCGCCTTGTTCTGCTCTTCAATACTCTTCTTGTCCTCTTCAGTGGCATCCGCGGCGATCTCCTGAATCTTCTCGTCATCCTGTGCAACGCGCTGATCTGGCAACTCGGCGCTGACCGAATAGCTGAGATAATAACGCGCATCGGAAACTGTTGCTTCCTGCTCCTCACTGTTCACATTTTCACCCGCCCCTTGACCTAATTTCAGCGCATAGTTGAACCCCTCAAAGGTGGAGACATTAGCCATTACAGGCATTTTCAGGCCGGTCTTTTCCGGATCGGCATCATCTCCAACCACTACATCCTTGAAACTGAATGAAGCGAAAGGTGCAGTAATCGATCCCGTGTTGGTTGTATTCAACTCCTCATCTTCTGCCAGCCCCTCCAAGACGACATCAGCGCCTTCTTCTTTGCGGTCAAACTTGAATTCAACGCCATCGGACTGGACAAGGTTCACCGCTTTTGGCTTCTGGATACCGAACGGGTTCCTCTCCAGCCACGCGCTCGGTTTGGCGTCAATGTCATAGAGGGAATCAGAAACAATAAACACCTGCTTATCGTTTCCGGGAACACGAACATACCGTCCATTTCCACCGCCTTGCCGTCCCGACTGGTCGGTTGCCCCCGAATATCTTTTTCCCAGCATCAACGAAGCATCACCCTTGCCTCCTTCCGTTTTTAATTCCACGAGCAGCCCGGACTTGTCCTGCTTCGCATCGTTAAGCTCAAAGCGACCGTATTTGCCCGGTGCGGCGCGGACCACCTCCGCCACCTTCAAATCACGGAAATTCTTCAGGATCCTGCTAATTTTGGTAAAGTCCGCACTATAACCCCCACGGCTTGCTACCGTCCACTTGCCATCCTTTCGCTCAAGCTCAACAGAATCCTCACTGCCGGAAATGACAACCTGGGCAACCTCATTGAGAGGCAGTTCCGGCATTAAGACGGCTCCCTCCGCAAGGCCGTCACCGTCATCCTTCACGGAATCCCCTCCCCCCATCAATGCAGCGATAATGACGGCTACTGCCAGAAGGACAACAAGAACGACTAACTGTTTAGCTTTCATAGTGAAATGGGATATAAACGTTGAATCAACGCGCTAAGATCTTCATTCGCCTCACCACAAGGTGCAAAATGCCAATGATGGCAACCAACAAGGGAATCCCCGCAATGTTATAGTTTTTGATCCGGTTCTCTATCTTGCGGATATCCTTTCGCAACTCCCTTTGCAGTTCCCGCTTGCGTTTGGCGGCGACAACCTCCTGCGCCCTGAGTGCCTTGATCTTATCAGACGCCTCAGCAGAAAGAACTATCATCTGATTGTTGCCCTGTTGTTGCATTAAAGCCGAAAGCTCCTCGTTAACCTCTTTTACTTTCTCGTCCACGCTTTTAAGCTGGTCCTTATAACGCTCGTTGGCCTCCTGAGTCATTTCCTTGAATTTGCTAAACGGCCTTCCTGCACTGCCTCGCAAACGGATTGATGACAGGTTCACCCCGCCAACAGCCTGCTCAACGGCACCTTGAAGCAACGGCAAGTTGCCGTTCGCCAGCGCCACGCCAAACATGGTGCGGTTTAGCGCAACCCCGTCAAAAAGCATATCGGAATCGGCCACAAGAAAAACACTGCCCTCCTTCTGTGATTTTTTTAACCACTGTTCAGTAGCTTCCTCATCCTTCCCCTCACCCTTTTCCTCATCAGTTTCATTTTCTTCAGCAGCCTTCGGCTTGCCTTCAGGGAAAGCGGTCTTGAAATCTCCAGTCAGACGAACAGCCAGTGGGTATTCCTTCCCGGAAGCCTTGAAATTAGTCATCAATTGCTCAGGACCAAATTGAGCGGCCTGCGCG
>JAAESJ010000094.1 GCA_024229495.1 Verrucomicrobiaceae bacterium
GCCACGACGGTCCTCGTGCCAGGCATGACCTTCACCATCGAGCCGATGCTCACCTTGGGTGATCCGGCATGCGGTATGTGGGATGACGACTGGACGGCCGTGACCCTCGACGGACGACGCACCGCGCAGTTCGAGCACACGTTGCTGGTTACCGACGACGGGATCGAGTTGTTGACGGTGACCGCCGAGGGCACGGTCCCCGCTGATGTTTTCGCCGTCGAGTCATCGATCGCGTCCGCCTGAACTAGGGCGGGCGAGGGCTCAGTCCCGCCAGTTTGCAGTGTCCTTCTTGGCTAATGCCACCCAGGTCTTGCCGGGCGCGAGGCGGATCACCTCGCCGTCGGCGGTGAAGGTAGCCGGCATCGACGCATCAGGCCGGTGCCACTGACCTCTAATCACGTGTCCGTCGGTGAAGACCCAGGCATCGCCGGTACCGACGGAGATGGCTTCCGGTGACCGGAGGTCGGCCAGGGACCGTCCGTAGCGGATGAACTGGACAACCACGTTGGCCGGCGCCACCCGGACACC
>JAAESJ010000095.1 GCA_024229495.1 Verrucomicrobiaceae bacterium
AACCCTTTCTAATGTCGAGCACAAACGGGTAATTGAAGTTGCCATTGATGCTGCTGCGGGGAGGGGGCTGGTAATTGCCGGCACCGGATCAAACTCAACCCGAGAAGCTGTCGCCATGACTCAAGCTGCAGAAAAAGAAGGTGCAGACGCAGCACTCCTAGTCTGCCCGTATTACAACAAGCCCTCGCAAGAAGGCCTTTTTCAACACTACAAGGCTATTGCAACATCCACAGGACTTCCCCTTATGCTTTACAGTATTCCGGGCCGATCAGTGATCGAGATTAATGTAGAAACACAGGCCAGGCTGCATTCAGAGTGCCCCAATATTATTGCCATGAAGGAGGCTGGCGGACAAACTGAGCGAGTTACCGAGATCCTAGATAAATTGCCGGATTCATACCAGGTTCTCAGCGGCGACGACGCACTAACACTGCCCTTTATGCAATGCGGTGCAGTCGGGGTTGTAAGTGTCGCATCAAACCTCATTCCATCGAAGCTCGCCTCACTTGTTGCCGCAATGCTTTCAGGTAACACGGATAAAGCAAACCAGTTAAATACGGAATGTACATCACTATTCAGCGGATTACTCTCACTTGACACCAATCCGGTTCCAATCAAAGAGGCGCTTGCGTTAACGGGCGCCATGACTAGTGAATTGCGATTACCAATGACAGGGCTCCCAGGAGAAAAACGCAAGCAACTTGGGAACATGCTTACCGAACTCGGGTTGATCGGGTAATATCTTGATAACATCAAAAAATATTCATCCCCACCAAAATGGCTAACCCTGTAAAAATACTAGTAACCGGATGCAAGGGTCGCATGGGGCAGTCCGTAATAGCCTGCAGCGATTCCCATGCCTCTATTCAAGTCGCTGCAAAGATTGATATAGATGACTGCCTGGAAACAGAGCTCAGCAAATGTGATTCCGTTATCGATTTCAGCTTTCATGCATTTACAGGCCAACTTGTAGAAGAATGCGCCAAGCAAGGCAAAGCCTTGGTAATTGGCACAACGGGACACTCAGATAAAGAATTGAGCGCCATCCAAGAAGCCAGCTCATCTATCCCAGTTGTCATGTCACCTAATTTCAGCATTGGAGTTAACACCCTGTTCTGGCTTACTGCCAGGACGGCGAAAATCCTCGGAGACGACTTTGACCTTGAAGTGGTGGAGATGCACCATCGGTTGAAGCAAGACGCACCAAGCGGCACCGCAAAACATCTCGCCGAAATTCTCGCTTCTCAAACTGGACTCTCTTACAATGATAATACGATGCATGGCCGCGAAGGCATCATAGGCCCCCGCACAAACAAGGAAATCGGCATGCACTCAATGCGTGGCGGCGATGTCATTGGGGACCATACCGTAGTCTATGCCGCATTGGGTGAGAGAATTGAGCTCACTCATAAGGCTTCCAGTCGCGATACTTTTGCCAATGGAGCCCTGCGCGCCGCGCACTGGCTGGAAAAACAAAATCCAGGCCTATACGACATGCAAGATGTCCTTGGACTCCGTGACTGAGAGCGTTGAACCCTCAGAGTCCCTCGGGATTGGCATCGGGTTCGGGTCAAATCTCGGCAACCGCCTTGCTAACCTCAGTAAGGCTAAGAAAGAACTTCTTAAAATATGTGACTCTCCGGAAAACGCATTATTCTCACCAGTCTACGAGACATCCCCCCTGGATTGCCCTCCCCACTCCAGAGCTTTCTATAATGCAGTGGGGCACCTTAACTTTAACTGCCCTGCTGAATCCATTCTTGAGCATTGCCATCGCATTGAGAGATCAATGGGCAGAGCCAGGGAGAATGATCATGAAAAAAACTCGCCGAGAACAATTGACCTCGACATACTGTATGCAGGCGACAGGATTTCCGAAGATGCTAAATTGACGATACCGCACCCAAGGCTACGCGCGCGCCTTTTTGTGATAGCACCACTTGCCAGAATTCTGCCCGCACTTTGCCTGCCCGGCGACAATCGCACCATCAACGATTACTATAAGGAACTAACTCTCAATAACCCTGAACTTCCGGTGGTCACCCAACAATGGTAATGGCATACTCCGCCTCAATAGATCAAAGAGAAAAGCTTTCGGCTCTTAGCCAAAGAAAAGGCAAGCAATTAATCAGCGCACTAACTGCTTACGACTACGCTGTTGCAAGAATCCTTGATGAGGCCGGGATTGATATCATTCTCGTTGGCGACTCACTGGGAATGATGGTATTCGGGCACGAAGACACCACTCAGGTAACAATGGAAATGATGGTGCACCACGTCAAAGCTTGCCGGAAGGGAATCCACAACGCCCTTCTTGTGGCAGATCTCCCTTATAAAAGCTACGAAACCACTGAATCAGCAACAACTAACGCAAAGCTACTGGTTCAAGCAGGTGCTGACGCAGTTAAGCTCGAAGGAGGTAAGGCAGTTTTAAAGCAAACTAAGGCAATATTGCATGCTGGCATCGCCGTCATCGGGCATATCGGAATGTTGCCGCAACAAGTACGCGAGGAGGGCGGTTACAAGAAAAAAGGGAAATCAAGCATGGAGGCTCAATCACTACTCTCTGATGCAAAAGAGCTTGAAGCCTCCGGAATCACGGCGCTTGTAATTGAGAGCATCGTAGAGGGCCTTGGCGAAGAGATCACCTCAACAATAGATATACCGACAATTGGAATTGGAGCAGGCAATGACTGCGACGGGCAAATCCTTGTCGTTAACGATCTCTTGGGCAGCTACCCTTGGTTCTGCCCAGGATTTGCGAAGCCGAAGGTTAACCTCGCCTCGCAAACCTCCATTGCCGTTAAGGCATTCATTGAAGATTTAAACAAGAGCTAGGATTATCACTTTGCCCATTAAGCTTCCCCCTCATTAAATCTTCCCATCCTGCGAAACTTATCATATCGCCTTGCTACGGTTTCATCCATAGACTCCTTGGCCAATTCATTTAGGTTCTTTACGATAGAATCCTTAAGCAACTCTGCTGCACGGGCGGGATCTTCATGAGCGCCATTTTTCGGTTCCGAGACAATCTCATCCACGACCTCAAGTTCTTTAAGATTTTGGGCATCAAGCTTCATTGCTTCAGCCGCATCTTGAGCATGTTTGCGATCTTTCCAGAGAATAGCCGCGCATCCTTCAGGGCTAATTACGGAATAATAGGCATTCTCCATCATTAATACCCTGTCCGCCACACCGATGCCCAATGCCCCACCGGAACCTCCCTCTCCGATCACCACGGCGACAATAGGCGCTCGCAACAACATCATTTCCTTCAAGTTGAAGGCTATTGCCTCAGCAATGTTCCTTTCTTCAGCGCCGATCCCGGGATAAGCACCAGGAGTATCGATTATCGCCACTACAGGCATGTTGAATTTCTCAGCTAGGCGCATCACCCGCAACGCTTTCCTATAGCCTTCCGGATTGGCGCTCCCGAAATTTCTACGCAGCTTTTCCTTGGTCTCACGCCCCTTCTCGTGACCAACCACAACGCATCGATGCCCCTGTATCGTGGCAAGTCCCGAAGGCATTGCCGCGTCGTCACCAATATGTCGATCCCCATGGAGCTCAATAAACTCATCAAAACATGACGCGACATAATCAAGCATCATCGGACGCATAGGGTGCCTTGCCAACTGGACGCGATCCCATGGTGAGCCGACTGTTTTTTGTGCGCTACTCGCCTTTTTTGCTGCAGCCTTTTTAGGTGCCATAATCAACAATATGATGGGCTTATTGGAAATACAACATGAAGTCCAAGATGTCTATTTTCTGACATGGACCTTGGTCCCCGGACGAATTAACAAGACTAACTCCTCAAGATCTTCACGACCAAGGAAAAAGCCGGATATATACTTGTTGGCCTCAGAGTCAGCAACAACAGGCCGAAGAGGAACCCCTCTGCGCAAACACCGCAACTCTTTCACAGCCGCCACGTAACTTGAGCTTCCGACCGGCAACATAGTGTCGCCAGAACCAACAATCAGGGATTGAATTTGTGTGTCAAATTGTGAGGGGCAACTTGCCGGGAATCTATATCTTTTGAGTGGGTATTCCTTGAAAAAATTCCCCCCTTCAGACTGTAAGGTTAATGTTTTAGAGCCCAGGCTGATAAGAATCGTAAAATTAAGAGGGCTGACAATCAGTTGATCCCCCCTTTGCAAACTGGCCCCCATCCTAGCGTTAACATGGATGATATACCCAACGGTGGATTGCTTCTGCTGAGCTATGCGCAAAAGAGAGTCTCCCTTCTTCACAATATATTCATGCTTGCCTGGAGTGAGTGACTTGGACAGCAATCGGTCAACGTTAATCTCACCGACAACACGCTTAGCCTCGGGATAGAATTCTGAGTCATCGTAGAATTTCATTAATTCATGGAGCTTTTCAACACCACCACCCAATGCCCCTGTAGAGAAAAGAGTTACAGCGTCATTGTATGTTTTTGCACCGTGATCGATCTTTTGCTTCTTTTGTTTTCTGATTCGAACAATCTCCTCCTCAATCTCTCTTTCAGGATGGATCAATGTTTCCCAGACATAAAAGACACCAGCACCGGAAACCAACAAAAGGGCCAGCGCAATAAATGCAAAAAGCAGCCTTAAATAAACCCTCACAACAACAGCAACAAAGTCTCTGATCTAAAGAAATCCGCGGCGCTTAAAATCGAACACATTTATTCCCTGAGACAGGCCTATCATCTCAACGGTAAATTTAAGCAAGCAAACCTCCCACGCATCATCAACACCGTGGATGACCGCAGACAACGGATTAGAGCCTTCATTCACTCGCCCAACAACCTTGTCACGAACGGCCTCGAATGGCTCTGCGATAATCTCTTCTCGCACCTTGTCTTTCCTGAAATTGAAGCCGTATTTGAGAATTGAGAGGTCAGCAGCATTCTCATTAAGCCATTGGGAAAATGCCTCTGCCTGTTCACCAAATCCCTCGAACTCCAGCTCGGCATAACTTTCAGGTTTAATGATCGTAGGTCGCTCGGCGTGTAGTATCCCTTCCCTAACCCTTGTCTCACTGACACTGTCCATTAATTCGGAGACAAGGTGGAATTCAAATGAAGTGCTGCCAAACGTGTCAATTCGTCGATCAGGCTCTATGAGAATCTCAGTGGATTCTAAAGCATATTGTATGTCATCCTGAGAATACATGTACAGTTGAAATCGCAGCACCCCAAAACAAAATATCCGGGAGAGGGTTTACGCAGGAATTGCGACGAAATACGCGACAGGCCTTTTCCACTTATCGCCAGCAGTAAATTTACTGCCGGGTAACAACGCCCTTAAGGTGAATTCGCATAGAGCAATATGCTCCCTGCCTCACTCCCCTCCGCCACTGCCTTCAATGTAGCGTATCACATCGCCCACTGAGGTAAGCTTTTCAGCCTCTTCATCCGGAACCTCGATTCCGAATTCCTCCTCAAAGGCCATAACAAGTTCAACCGTATCAAGGGAATCAGCTCCCAGGTCTTCAATGAATTTGGCTTCAGGCTTCACTTTCTCGGCATCAACGGAAAGCTGTTCTACGATGATGTCCTTGACTTTTTCTTCGATGTTATCAGGCATATGTAAACTATTAAAGGTAAGTTAACTTATCGGGTATAGCTCCGAGAATAGTATTTAGCAATATTTTTCTGACAGGCTTTTAGTGCATAGATCTTTCATGAGTCCTCAGATCGTTGAATATCTGTTGCAGAAACGGCTTTTTCCTCAACCTGATCTTCCTCATTTACCCCTTCGCCTTTAACCTTGAGCTTCTCAATCAACCTTCCGCTGAAGTTTGATAATAACCGCTCAAGAATCTCATCCGCCTCTTTATACTTCAGGTCATCAATCACGGCCTGCCTATCGGCACCGTCCTCATTGTGATACTTGGCATACGCAAGGCCCTTCTTATCCCACTTCCTTACATCAACTTCAAATACCGATGTAAAAAGCACTCGGACTCCCCTCTCCGTTGTCAAGGACTCGTCATCAGCTGATAAACGCCGCCGCCGACTGATCAGCATCCAGAAAAAAGCGACAACAGCCATTGCCCAGAGCACATAGGCGATTCCAAGTTGCCCAACTAACTCCGAGCTTGAGTGATATACTGGATTTTTCACATCCCAGCCCTTCTGCCCTGAAGCCGTTCCATAAAAAG
Source organism: Verrucomicrobiaceae bacterium (assembly GCA_024229495.1). Lineage (GTDB taxonomy): Bacteria > Verrucomicrobiota > Verrucomicrobiia > Verrucomicrobiales > DEV007 > CACIUL01. The sequence continues at coordinate 6,157 of JAAESJ010000095.1, forward strand.
CCCATTGCCGTTTTTTGGAGGCACCATAAAATGCGCTTTGAAATGACTCCCAGCCGTATTGGCCGTGCTTTGAGTCTCCATTTGCTCCCTCCTTACTATCAGGAATGTCATTCTCTCGAGCATACTCCTTCCAAGTAAGCGCACCCTCTAAACCCGCATCATAAGCCTGCTGGAGCAGCTCCTTATTATTAATGCGTTCCAGTGCATTTCTGCCAGAAGAAGAAATGATATATTCACTCCACGGACGAGCTTTACCTCCTTCGGAGTGGGCCAGCATAATAAGAGCCAGTTCATCTGAAGGCTCTGAAAAACCTGCGTCAATAAAATCATTATCCACAAGGATGTAATCAGACCATTTAATCCCCTCGGAAGCCGACTCAAAAGCACGCTTTGCAATAGCTGCTACGTTCTTTTTAGGCCAAGCCACTTTCCCGTCATAAAAAAACCACCCCCCCCCAAATGCCATCAAGGCGACAATCAACAGCATCCGCCTATAATACCAAAAAGCGATACTGCAGATAATTCGGGTCGATCCTGACATTCGATTGTTTTTAGCCTCATCTTGAGCTTCTAGCAAGTGCACAGTAACTTGCTTAACCCGCGCGCCCCGTATAGTTAATGCGCAGCCAATGAGTTTCGTTCACACCCTAGAATCTTTACCCACAACAGATTCAGCCCCTTTGATAGGGTTTCGCCGACTCTTAAGCCCTATTGGCCAAGATGCACTTGAAAAAAGAGCCCGGCAATCCGCTGAACTTACAAGGCAACATTACGGTCGAACAATAAGGCTTTTCGCCCCGCTGTATCTTTCCAACGAATGCGTTAACAATTGCTCTTACTGCGGCTTTTCAAGAGATAATCCGATTCTTAGGGTAACGCTCAATGTGGATCAGGTCGTGACTGAGGCACAACATCTTGCCTCCCTTGGCTTTAGAAGCATTCTCCTTGTCGCAGGCGAGCACCCTCGATTTGTTTCTGACGGTTACTTACTTGAGGTCATCAATGCCATTAAGGACTTTATTCCATCAATAGCTATAGAAGTCGCGCCAATGGAAACAATGGAATATCAGTCAATGGTTAATGCCGGATGTGAAGGGCTTGCCGTCTATCAGGAAACTTACGACCGTGACACATACGCCAAGCTTCACACCGCCGGGCCAAAAAAGGATTTTAACTGGAGGCTTGAATGTCCGGAAAGGGCATACAAAGCCGGCTTCAGAAGGATCGGTCTCGGGGCATTATTTGGATTACACGCTGACTGGCGAATTGAGGCGGAACGACTAGCCTCGCACCTTGCATACCTTCGAAAAAAATGCTGGAAAGCCACTTATACTATTAGCTTCCCGAGAATACGTCCCGCAGCCGGCGATTTTCAACCACTGTCCGAGTTCACTGACGCTGATTTTCTTCAATTAGTATGTGCATTCAGACTCAGCTTTCCTGACGTCGGAATCGTTCTGAGCACCCGAGAATCTGAATCCTTCCGTGACGGAATAGCACATCTTGGAATCACATCAATGAGCGCAGGAAGCCATACTGAACCGGGAGGATATACCGGCACGGGAGAAGACTCGCTACACCTCACGATAAAGGGAAAAAGGATTGAGCTTAACGAAAGTGAATTCTCCGCAGGACAGAAACCATGCGCGACAGAGCAATTCGGGATAGCGGATAAACGAACCCCCGGGGAGGTCGCGTCCTCCCTTGCCTCAAATGGACTGGAGCCTGTCTGGAAGGACTGGGATGGCGTTATCCTGGGAAATTCGCCTGTAACAGGCCCACAATCTGTCCCCGTTCACCCTTAAGCCGAAAATGACAATCACCGTTAATGGGCAATCAAACACAAGCTTCACGGAACCCATTTATGTATACGAGCTATTGCAACACCTCAATTTAGCGTCAAATCCTGTCCTCGTTGAAGTAAACAAGGTTGCTCTACTACCCCGCGAACATGCAACAACCCAACTCACAGAAGGTGCCATTATTGAGATTATAATGGTGACAGCGGGAGGTTAATCCCGCAATCGCTACATCCCGATGTATGAATAACACGATTTAGGTAATGCTTGAAATCCGCTAGCAACAACTCCAATTTCTAAAGCATGGACAAACAGGAAGGAGACACCACGCCCTCGACCTTCCAGCGCCGAACACTATGGAAGGCTGCAACAGGAATTTCCATAGCTATCATTGCCTTATTAAGCGTTGCCGCCTTGGTAATAACGACAAAAATACTAGGCCTGTTGCAACCCGTATTGATCCCGGTCGCCATTGCGGGAATACTTGCGTATCTTCTTGAGCCTGTGGTTCATTGGCTTCGTTCCAGGAAATTTTTTGGATATAACCCATCACGCATTCAAGCAATTCTTTTGGTTTACTTGCTCGCCATACTTGGGCTGCTCATGCTTGGACTGTCTGTGATTGTTCCGGCCTCTCGTGATCTCGGCCAACTTTTTGATGACCGCGCGCGAATTGCGGCTGATGCAAAGGATGCCTATCTGAGCTTTTATGCAAAAGTGGCCTCATTAGAAAAAAAAATAGGGGTCTCGACACAAGTGAAATCCCAGAACGATCATGGGAAAGAGACTCCGTCATCTAACGCCAACCCGGAGGAATCCGGTCACAAAAAAAACGCTGAGCCAAATTCTTCACGAGCTGAATCCACTTATCCCGAGAGCAAAATATGGAATGACTTTATCAGCTGGCTTAAAAGCCCAGAAACCGGCCGGTCGATGCTTCAGTTTCTTGGAAAAGCATTACATGGATTCCTTGGGGCACTTGGGTACATCGTCGGCCTCTTCCTTATACCCGTCTATTTATTTTTCTTCCTGAAGGATGCCTCAAAAATTCGGCAAAAATGGAGCGACTATGTGCCGGTGCAGCAATCAAAATTCAAAGAGGAAATTGTCAGCCTTCTCGATGAAGTTAACGGCTATCTGATTGCCTATTTCCGCGGCCAAGTGCTTGTTAGCATCATTGACGGAGCCATTACCGGATTGATCCTTGCGATGCTAGGCCTTGACTACGCGCTGGTAATCGGAGTGTCTCTGGCAATATTTGGGGTGATTCCATTTGTTGGAATCATTATTACCGCCGTGCCGGCTATGTTAATTGCAGCATCTCAGAGCAACGGTCCTGCCCCACTTGTCGTCGCGCTGGTATTCGTCGCCGTGCAACAGGCTGACGGGCTCTTGATTCAGCCTAAGATTGTCGGCGAATCCGTTGGTCTTCACCCCCTTACCGTAATATTTTCCGTGTTGTTCTGGTCACTTTTGATTGGCGGAATACTAGGAGCTCTCCTTGCCGTTCCGCTTACAGCTGCAATCAAGGTGGTTTTCCGTCGCTATATATGGCTTCAAAAAATAGACGGAGGTATTAGCGATGGACCTACAAACAAATCGAGCCCTCAAACAACATGAATACGTCAAAGCAAGCTACCAATTCACTTTTCCCTCAAGCTTAATCAATTCGGATCAATTAATCTACGCACTTCCTCAGGAAATGCGTCGGGAACAACTGAGGTCGACGGCGAGCTTTCCTGATTGTTTTTATTCGAACCTGCTCCCGCCTCACTCTCCCTGAATGCATCACTTTGAGCATTTTCAATTTGCTCACCCAACTTCGCCGGATCTATATGCGAATCCAGCATCCTTGCCGTAATCCAAGACCCGCCTCCGGAAGCAATGAATAAAATCAATGAAATCATGAACACCTCCCTCTTGTCGGGCCTGAAATGTGGATTCGGATGCCTCTTGGCATAAAAACAGATAAATCCTACCGACAGGATGGCGCAAATGGTGAACAGAAGGACGAAATGATTGGGTAGATAGAAACCCAATAAAATATCCATTGAAAACTGCACTAAACACCATCGTCTAAATGACTCTTATTTCAAGCGCTCCAAAAAGGTTTTTCCTCAACCTGATTAAGCTCTCTACTCAAACGAAATCGATCAAATCGTCAGTCAATAAGATGATGATCCTTACCACACCCTGCAAAAATGCCTGACCCGAAGCTCATACCAAAAGGCTTTCGCCCTGTGCCATTTGATTATCACGAAGAGATCGAATTGGAGATCGACACCCTTACCAACATGGGTAAGGGACTTGCCCGGACCCAGGGCGGATGGGTTGTCTTTGTCCCCTTTTGCCTGCCAGGAGAACGTGTTCTCGCCCGCATTTACCGTAATGATAAAAATTTCAGCGAAGCCGACCTTGTAAAGGTCATCACTCAATCACCTGAGCGCATCAATCCCCATTGCGAACTATTTGGGCAATGCGGTGGGTGCCAATACCAGAACCTCAATTATAGCAGCCAATTGGCATGGAAAAGGAGGCAGCTAAAGGAACTAATCCAACACATGGCAGGAGTAAGTTTTCCGGTAGCCCCGGTCATACCTTCCCCCCTTGAATATGGCTACCGCTCCAAAATAACCCCGCATTTTGACAAACCTCGGAATAATAATATTAACGCCATCGGATTTCAGCAAGCCGGGAGAAGAAAGTTAATAGATGTCCCGCAATGCGCTATCGCCCACCCTGCGATCAATCTCAAATTGACGGGAGCCAGGGATTCAATCAGAAAAGCGTCGAGGGAATACAAAAAAGGAGCGACGCTCTTATTCAGGGCGGATGACAACGGCAACGTTCACACTAAATCCGCTGACATAGCCGTTGATCGAGTTGACGGAATTGAATTTCAATACCTTGCCGGCAGCTTCTTTCAGAATAACCCTTCAATCCTTCCCGAATTCACAAGCCACGTCAAAAAGCAAGCATCAAGCGCAGGCGCTACCCACATGGTTGACGCCTATTGCGGAGCCGGGCTTTTTGCCTTGACCGCTGCATCACAATTCAAGGAGACCGTAGGGATTGAAGTTTCGGAAGAGTCCGTTCTCTGGGCAAAGAAAAATGCCGAGATCAACTTTATTAAGAACGTCCGATTTATCACTGGGAAGGTCGAGGAATTCTTCAACGAAATCAGTTTTCCTGGAGAAGAAACCGCCGTTGTCATTGATCCGCCAAGGAAAGGATGCAGTAATGATTTTCTCTCTCAGTTATTCAAGTTTTCTGCCCGCACCGTAATCTACGTTTCCTGCAATCCCGCTACACAATTAAGGGATTTACTCCTGTTCCAGAAAGCCGGATATGCACTTGAAGAAGTACAACCATTTGACCTTTTCCCTCAAACTAAACACCTAGAGTGCGTAATGACGCTGAACAATCAAACGACTACTCATCACGTGACTTAATAAAAATCATGCCCCAGCCGAGCATGAAAGCAATGCCCCCAATGGGAGTGATCGCCCCCAGCCAAGTTAATCGGGTAACGGCAAGCAAGTAAAGGCTCCCACAAAAAATGACAATCCCGGCAAACATAAACCAATAGGACAGCCAAAGCCTTGGTGAGCCAAAAAGCCCGACGGAGAGCATGACCACAACATGAATGAGATGGTAGTGCACCGCAGTCCGCCATGTTTCCATATAACCTCCTGCCTCTAAGTGGGCATTAAGCGCATGAGCTCCAAAAGCACCAAGGGCAACACCTAGGAATCCTGTTAGGGCTGCAATCCGCAGCTTTAAGACTGAACTTTGCATCTCTAAAATCCTTCCTTTGAAAGTATGTTTTCTGCAGCGGCAGCCCCCATCCGCATCGCGCTATGCATGCCCGGAAAAGAGAATCCTCCTTGCCTGCCAATCGACTGGAGGTTGTCGATACCCTCTAAGTATTTCTTAACGAGTTCATAATGACGCTCATAACCCAAGGCGAAAACAGGGTATGCATGCCTGTTGCGGATGATGTTAATTTCCACCACATCATCCCTTTCGCAGAGTCCCTCAGAGCAAAGGTCGGCGACCACCATCTCCTTCATCTCTTCTGTCCCCCGCCACTTTTCATCTCCTTGATTACAAGTCATTTCAACAATCAAAACAGTGTGTCCATCTGGATTCACCTTAAGTCCCGCATTTTTTGGTTCGCCAACACGATGGAACACGCGCTCCCTGTAATAGGTGTAAAGGGCGTCCATCGCCCTATCCCTCTTTACAAGCACCCCATAAATGACAATGGGCAACCACTGAAGGTGATGGCAGGATTCTATAACTTCCGCAGGAGCCTCGGGGCGAAGATAGTGAACTAGATCGGTAACGGGAATGGTCGATATAACCTGGTCACAAGTAAGCGTTTTGATATTTCCTGTGCGAGAATTAATGATGTCAACGCAATGGACTTTTCCTTCACTCACTTCGATGTTTTTTATTATGGAATCGGGAAAGAGCCGTCCACCATCCTTCCTCACCTGACCCGCAATTGACCTTGGTAAAGCCTCAGACCCTGTTGCTGAATAGTGGAGGGTCTCTGACAACAAGGCGCTTTCCACCCCCCTGCCCTTGCGCTCCTTTATTCCAATATAGCCAAGAACCTTCTTGATCGCATCAACTGCCGTTAATCTGGGCATCTTTCGTTTAACGAACATTGCGGAAATTTGTGAGGGGTGTCGCCCCCAATAACGATGCGTAAAATCTTCAAAAAAGAAACGGTAGAGAGCCCTGCCGTAAAGTTGAATGAGCGCCTGCTCGCAGTTTTCCGGCTCCCAGGGTGCTATTTTATTGCGGATCTGGGACAGAAATAGGCTGATTACTGCATGACCTAGAGTGAGAGGCGCCATGCCCTTTATCATATCACCAAATTGAAGAGGATAACGATAGAACCTCCCCTCCCAGCGGATGCGGGCATTGAGTTCAACGGCAACGCTTTCTTTTCCCATCATCAACATGCAATCTTTATAGATCTCTCGATCATGCTCATGAAGCATGTGAACGCCTTGATCATAAAAATTACCGCCAACACACCTTCCCGCAGCAAGTCCCCCAAAGCAGGATTCCTTCTCGACAATGCAAACCCGAACATCCTCACGAGTTAATCGCCGCGCAGCATATAAACCGCAAACGCCACCGCCAATGATTATCACCTTCCCCTTGTTTCGACGAATCATCTAGCCTCCTTTCAGTTCCAGCGATCTTTGCTCGTCAAATTTTCTTGTGAGAAATGAGTCCGGAATTTCCACCATATTGAACTTGAGTTCGTCATCTTTTGAGATCGCGACCTTAACAGCGGGCAAGGCTTCACCTTCTGCTTCAAGTAATGCGAGCGGCACTTTTCCTGCTGCATCAGCATCACTGCACCGCTCAACAAGACCATAGAATTCATTGCCGCCAATTGAGTGTGGTATTAACTCACCGGCAACCAAATCACGCTTAGCATAGGCGTAAACGTCAGTAAGTCTGCTTGCCCCTGGCCGCATCACTGCCCTGCGGGAAATCACGGCCTCAGCAATTGCGGTAGGCGTCTCGATATGACACAGGTGATATGGCCTGTAAAAAAGATAGTGTGGTCCCTTACCCTGTTTGTAATACTCCATATACCCAGCCTGTAACGGATCATCACAACGCCCTACAACATAAACGCCACCGCCCGGTTCAGCCCCCAAAAGGTAATCAATGCGACCTTCTTGGCCATACGACTCGAAGTCAAAAAGATCAAGAGCCTCATCAACGTGAGTTGCGCGCGGACCGACCATGCCAGGCACCTGAGGAATGAGCCCAACACTGTTAGCAAGACAAGCCATCTCGATGGATAATTTACTCCCATCGGTATATGCACAACATTGAATGGGACTCAAGTTCCTCTTCGAAGCTTCTCCCATAAGGGATTGGGCTGTTGCGTAACGGTCTAAATATCCCTTGATGTTTCCCGCTTGGACAAGCTCAAACCCCCAAAGCTGAATCTCATCAATCATCCTGCGCAATACACCGTGCTGATCTCCAGCATCACTGGTCACCACAACCCCCCTTTTTTCAGCGTAATGATGCAGCAGGAAACCAAGGGCAAGGTCAACCTCGGCATTCATCAAGACAACATCTAGCCCGCAGTCGATAGCCTGAAGACAATACCGAGCAGCAGGACCTACCGTATTGGAAGCTTCAACAATGACATCAAGGTGCTCCTCACCAGCATCCCTGATAAATCCCAAAGGATCTCCTGTGATTATGACCTCGCCATTCTCATGGAGAACGGAAAGATCCAGCCCCTCGATATTTTCCTGTGCCCGGAGCCCTGTTGACAATGCGGCTTGCCTTGCGGCTGACACGTCGATATCAGCAACGAATACAAGCTGCATTCCAGGAGTTCGATTTACCTGCCAGGCTATTCCAATACCCATGGCCCCGGCTCCAATCAAACCAACCCTTATTGGACGTTTATCAAGCTCCCTCTGTTTTAGTTCATTCAGCATCAGCCAATTATCTTCCAGTGACTAATCCCGGTCGCAATGGTTGCCGTCAACGGATATAATCTTACTTCTCCCATCTCATGCACATCCGTGCAATCTTAGGAAGTTTAATATATTACTACATGACCGATAACCCACACATCGTATTTCTTGACTCGTCAACCATGGACGCAGGAGATGTTGATCTTTCAACACTAAATCAATTCGGCCATCTTTCCCTTCATCCCGTCACCTCTGCGGAACAAATCACTGAGAGAATCGCTGGAGCCCACGTTGCTATCACAAACAAGGTTGTCCTAAATCGTGAAATTCTGCAACAAAGTGAATCACTTGAACTGATTATCGTCTGTGCCACCGGCGTTAACAACATTGATCTTGATGCGGCAAAAGAACAGAATATTACAGTTACTAATGTCGCCGGCTACTCAACCGCAAGTGTTGCGCAGCACGCCCTGAGCCTTTTACTTAATCTTTCAGGAAACGCTCACCGTTATTGCACGGAAGCATCCCTCTGGGCCGAAAGTCCTATATTCACAAGGCTCGCACACCCGATGAGTGAATTGAGCGGAAAAACTTTCGGCCTTGCCGGCGCCGGCAACATTGGCTGCTTAGTAGGCCAAACACTGGAAACGCTTGGGATGCACATACAGGTCCTCGCCAGAAAAGGATCACTGACTGACAGGCACCCTGAATGGCCACGCATAAACCGTGAGGATTTCTTCTCTACGAGCGATGCCATTTCTCTTCACTGCCCATTGACAGAAACAACACATCACATGGTTAACCAAGCAACTCTTGACCTGATGAAGAAAACCACATTTCTTGTCAATACCGGGCGCGGTGAATTAATCGATGAATCCGCCCTTATCCGTGCACTTCGCTCAAGGAGCATCGCGGGTGCTGCCCTGGATGTCATTTCACAGGAACCTCCACCTGCCGGACACCCGTTGCTGGCAGATGATATACCAAACCTGATCATAACACCCCACTCGGCATGGACCTCGGTCGAGTCTAGAACCCGACTGCTGGAAGGTATCTCCAATAACCTCAAAACGTTCATTGCCGGCAACCCTGCAAACAGGGTTGTCTAGATTAACTAGATGACCCTTCTTTCGATTAAGGCGCAGTTCTTCCTCAGCTACGGGGTCCTTGGGAGCCTTGGCCCATTGCTCGCCTTGATCCTGAGGGACGCTAAAAATTTTGAACCAAGGGAAATTGGGATCGCCCTTGCTATTTCCAGCGCAGGTATGCTGCTCTCCCCAGCCATAATGACCTTCCTTGCCGATCGCGATTATGACACACGCAAAATCCTCCGTGCTATCTTCGTTCTCACTGCCATTTCACTGTTCGCCGTTTATCATTTACAGGATCCAATACCAGTCACTCTGGCATGGGCCGCTTACAGCATCTTCTTCATCCCCACCTTACCGTTGCTTGACGGCTACTATTTCAACGCAATGCGGCAAAATCAGGTAACCACAGGCTCATCGGCAAGTGATTACCAATTTGTGCGCGCCTGGGGCTCGGCTGGATTCATGGTGCCAGCCATCGCTCTATTTTTCATCCTTGATACGCCCTCAAGCGCCATTCAAGCCCTTTGGTGTGCGATTATCTGGTGCATCATGGCCTTCTTGGGCACATTTGCACTGCACCCATGCCGAATCAGACAGTCCACTAAAGGCGAAACACCAACCAGACAAGCCATGCGTGTTATATTTTCACGCTCCACATTCCCGATGTGCGCAGGACTGTTCCTCGTGTATATAGCAGCAAACTGCTACTACCCTTACATCTCCGTTTTTTTTAGCGACGAGGTAGGGCTCAACCTCAAGTGGATTCCGTTAATTTCTGCAATCGGCGTAGTCGTCGAGATAGGATATCTAATGGGACTTGGACCGATCCGGAGGTTAATTAAGCTCAAGGGGGTCATGGTTCTTGGATTGGCAACAATGGGAACCCGGCTAGCGCTATTGACCGTTTTCCCGACAATTACCGCCTCGATACTCATTCAACTGGTTCATGGTCTTGAAATTCTCGCCATGTTTGTTGTCCCGGTAATTTATCTTGACCGAGTTGCCGGGGACAGTTTCCGCAACTCCATACAAGGAGCCTTCACAATCATCATCACTGTACCTGCGAGATTTATCGGGTTCCTCCTAGCTGGGGAAATTGCCCATGCTTATGGAGCTCCGGAGGTTATATTCACTGCAGCGATCCTCTCATTTGTGGCGATGCTTGTCATACTCTTCAGCTTCAAGCCCTCTGAGAATAAACCAACAGCATGCGACAGCGCAATAAATTAGGGGTCTGGATGATTTTTACACAGCTCACCAAAGGCGGCCTGAATTTTGTCTAACGCTTCACCTCCAACCTCCTTCAACTGCTCTCCATTTACTGAAGCGATAGGCTGAACCCCTCGAAGAGTTGAAGTCAGAAAAGCGGAATCCACCTCTGTCAGTCCATTTAAGGGAGTGTCAATCTGTTGCAACTTTACATTAGCCGCCAAGCATAAGTCGACAACAAGTGCTCGCGTTACCCCTGGCAAACAACCAGCCGTAAGCGGCGGCGTAATTAATTCTCCGTTCTTAACGATGAATATATTGCTCCCAGTGCCCTCACAAAGATCGCCGTTGACATTGCCAAAGATTGCTTCACGCGCACCATTCTCTTTAGCGTATGCGAGAGCCACAACATTTTCGCCATAGGACGTTGTCTTGAGCCCAACCAGAGCTCCGTGTTCGTTGCGCGCATATGGAACAGTAACCACCTGGGTCACTTCGGGCTGATGCGGCAACTCACCAGAGGCGACAATGACCGTTTCCGTAGAATTTCCCTTTTCAGAGCCAAGGGGAGCTCTGCCTCCAGTTACCGTCACTCGGATCCGTGCAGAATCCAAACCGTTGGCGCCAGCAACATCCCGGCATGCTCGGTGCAGGGTTTCCGCATCAGGAATACTAAGCCCGAAACAAGCAGCCGACCGCTCTAGGCGTCGGTAGTGACGGGTAAAGGCAAAAGGAATTTTCCCATGAGCCACCATCGTTTCGAACACGCCGTCACCAGTCAACAAGCCATGATCAAAAGGAGAAATTTGAACATCCCCTTCATGGAGCAGGCTGCCATTAACCCATACTGTTTCATTAGATGGTGAAATTGGTGTATCCATGATTAGTTCTATTAATTGAGCAAATTATGCAAATAAGTCCCTGACTCTAAACTTGAACTTCTACCATAACCGCTCAAATACATTCATTCCTGCCAAATTCAACAGCATAGATGGCTTTCGCGATTATCACTGCAATACTCTTTGCTTTCTCCGCGGTATTCAACACCCGCATCACTAAATTATTGGATGAAATCTCTGCTAATTTTTACAGGCTTCTCATCGCCTGCGTTATTCTAGGTTGCCTTACCGCTGTCTTTCATCCAGGCAGTTTTCACCCACACGCTTCTTTATGGCTGGCCCTCAGTGGAATGATTGGGTTCGGCATTGGTGACATTGCACTATTTGCCGCCCTCTCGAGGATAGGTTCACGCCTGACGATCCTGATCATTTTCAGCCTGAGCGCCATCGTTGGTGCATGTTCTGACTACCTATTTCTTAGTGATCCCATAGGGCTATGGGAATGCGGAGCCATCATCCTCATCCTTGGCGGGCTTGCAATTGCCCTACTTAGCTCAGAAGGTCCTGAATTACGTCAAGGATCCTTCCGGGTTGGCATCATTGCTGCGCTATTAGCAGGGATCGGGCAGGGCATCGGGGTCTCAATCAGTCGACATGCTGAAATCATCGCTGAATCATCGGGAGTAACAATCAACGGCCTCAGCCAGGCCTTCCAAAGGGTCAGCGCCGGTCTCCTCTGCTTGGCACTGGTATGGATGTGGAAACGCACACGGGGAAAACTATCTCAAGCAAAGTCCACACGATGCACTATTGCAAAATGGCTAATTCTTGCGGCGATATCCGGCCCTGTGCTAGGGGTAAGCTGTTTACAACAGTCATTAAAAACTCTGACCAGTGGAGAAGCAATGGCAGTCACGGCAACTAGCCCCCTGCTATTGATACCACTGGCATATTTGTTTGAGGGCGAGCGCATCCGACCACTCTCATTATTTGGAGCCTGCCTTGGTGTCGGCGGGGTCATTGTCATGGCCCTTGTTAGGAGTTGATACCAGTTGCGGAGTCATGTCCACAACGGTCCTTTCCGAACCGAGCGCTTCACGGTAGATATCCTCAAGATTGCGGATTTGGTTTTCGAAATCGAACTTACGTCGAACAGAATCTGCAGCATTAGTTGAGAAATTCTCAAGTTTCCCGGGGGTTGACATCAATGCATCAAGGGCAGAGGCAAGATCTTTTGGGCTTCGCTCGGCAACCAGATAACCGTCCTCGCCACTTGTAACAGCCTCCGGGATTCCGCCGTGGTAGGTAGCAACAACCGGCAACCCGCACGCCATGGCCTCAAGCATGGAATTAGGAACACCTTCCTGATCATTCTCCTGCGTTAACTCACTAGGATGAAGAAAAATGTGCGATCTGTCGTAAACCTCGCGCAACTCATCCTGGGACAGCCACCCAAGCATTTTCACATGATCCTCAAGCCCGTGACGGGCAATCGCCTCCTCAATTTCCTCTTTCTCGGGCCCCACTCCAGCAAGGGAATATGTCAACTGAGGCCAACGCTTAACAAGATCCGTCAAAGCCTCAAGAATAGTGTAGATCCCTTTTTTCGATATCAATCGACACGCCTGCACCAATCGCCAGCAACCGTCCTCAGGCGCCACCCTTTTGGTGAATTTAATATTAGATAGGGGGATCGGCGTCCTGTTAAGCCTAAGTTTCCCGGCAGGGCATCCAAGCTCAAGCAAGCGTTGGAGCAGGGATTCACTCCTTGCCATCACAAGTCGAGCTGCCTCAAAGGAGCGGATTAATTGTTCTTTATAGCCTGCTTGGTCGATGAATTTTACAACGTCTACGCCATGAAAGGAAATGACGAAAGGAATGTCAGCCGCCTTTAGCATCTTCAGATACTTCACCGCCTTGTGTCCATAGTAGCAATGGACAAGGTCTGGACGGTGGGAATCAAGAAGATCCACTAAGTCATACGGATGATAGTATTCATTCTCACGACCCACACTGCCAATGGGCCGTGGAGGTGGCCAGCGTTTAACAATATGTTTATACCAAAAGCGCAAGAGAAAGTTGCCACGTAGTCTGGATCTGGTCTGCTTCTCCATTTTAACCAACTGCTCACATGGGAACATTTCAAGGTTGGCCACTTGCTCGGCGAATACCACATTACGGTGCTCCTGCAATCCGACAATTTGGCG
>JAAESJ010000096.1 GCA_024229495.1 Verrucomicrobiaceae bacterium
ATGTGCGCGGTTATTGGGTCCAAGGTTCGGCGACTTGGTGTCACCCGTGCCGTTGAACTGGGCCTTGCACGGGATGGAAACCCCCGCCTCATCCTTGATATCAAAGGTAATGGCGGAAGCCGCCGGGAATGTGACCTCACGCGGTTTCTCACCCGCTTTAAGCTTTAGCTCCCTGCCACCACGCCCGATATCAGTGACCTTCAGCAGGTGCTTTTCCCCCACAGGCAACCTGAAGGAAAAATTTCCCTTCTCATCAGGGTAGCCCTTGATCGCCTTGCCGTTGACCTCGGTGGTTATACTGGCAGTCGCCACCGGCTTATCTCCCGGCCCGTTCAGCTTGCCGGAAACAATATCCACTTTCCCGGCACGCTCCAGCAGCACGCCAACGGCATCAAGCGGGGAAGTGCCCACCGCCACAAAACGCTCAAAGTTCAATTCCTGCCCGGGCGCAAGCGTAAGTTCGCCCGGCTTGGAGCCCTCCTTCCACTCCCAGCGGTAGGCATACCCGCACTTGTCGGCAGGATCCACGGAATCCGCCCACTGGATATCACCGGCACTTCCCGACGAGGTGAACTTCGTCCATGTATCGCGCAGCTTCACCTTGCGCTTGAGCTTGGTTTCATTGCGAAGCGTTGTGCTCACCAGGACACCCTGCCAACCGTCACGCACACGATAGTGGTGCCGGGTATAGAGCCCGGCCCCCTTCGCCGCAGTAATGACCGTCTCAACCGCCGCCTCGCCCTCCGGGCAATCCTCAACCACCCTGACATAGGAAACACCGCCCTTAAGCCCAAGGGGGGAAAAAATAGTCAACTGGTCGTTTTTTCCACCACGCAAAGACAGGTCATAAAGACAACCCTGGGTGGTGCCACCCGACCCCCAGAAAGTGCCCATATTTGCTTTCCTGAAAGGAGCATTCTGGGCAATGACCGCCTCGATACGGTCATTGCGCAGGATAAAGTCGCCCAGGATCCCGTCCGCCTCCTTGCCTCCCGGCAACTCTCCAAAACGGGCATCATCAACTTCAAAAGCCTCCGGCCCGGCCATGGACGACTGGAAAAAGGCAACCAACACAAAAAGCAAACAGGTGAATCCGAATTTCATGCCCTACCCTTCCGCCCAAATTGCCGGCTTGAAAACTCCAAACATTTACCCCCCGCTCTATGCCTGACAGAGAATGACGCTTATACAGGACTTTCAAGGAAGTATAACGACAAAATGATGGATGGGTTAGAGTAATCACCTATGGTGTTGAGGATTTGCAGTTATTGCACGTATGGTGACATACGCTTATTCTTCCTGCCTGAAATCAATGAACTGCAAAACACATTGCACCCATGAAAGCCATCGCCCTTAGAATTCTCACGACACTTTGCTCAGCGACTGCGCTGTTGCTGACTTCCTGTATCGATGTGAAGCAGGAAATCTGGTTCAATGCTGACGGCGGGGGAAAACTCGTTCTCGACATGGGTATTTCAAAGCAAGCCCTCGAGATGATGAAAAACCTCTCGCAACTCGGGGGCGAGGATGCCGCCGAGGATAACCCATTGACCCAGGACCCGGCCAAAACAGCAGCCAACCTGAAAAAATCGGAATTTGTCACCGACGTGCAATGGGAAGAGAAGGAGGACGAGAAATACAAGCGCCAGATCTATACCGTTGAGATCAGTGACATCACCAGGATTGGAGAAGTCCTCGAGGAAAACCCGCTGAGCAACTCACTACAGGAACTCGCCGGGGACAACATTGCCACTTCCGAGGAGGATGAGTTCTCCATTGAGAAGACCGAGGCGGGAACCTATAAACTCAGTGCCATCAGCAAGGGCCAGCAGGAGGAAGAGCAGGATCCCATCCAGGCACTGATGATGAAACAGATGTTCGGTGATGCAAAGCTCACCGTGCAGGTGCATGCCCCGGCAATCAGCCACAACGGCAAGGAGCAGGAAGATGGCAGCATCCTCTGGGCATTACCCCTGGGAGAAACCCTCGCAGGATTTTCCTTCAAGGGAGAATTTGAGGCACCCAAGCCACCACCTGCCCCGGAGGACACAACCTCCGAGGATAGCGGCAATAGCATGTTACCAATCCTTGTTGGTGTCATCATCCTGATCAGCCTGATCATGGTAACTTCCGCCAAGAAAAAGAAAAGCCGGGCCCCGAAGAACCACTGACACCGGATCGTCCGGGCGAGGTCCCTCAACGTGCAGAAAATCCCGTATCGGCGGAAACTCCAGAGCCGGCAGAAAACCCTGCCGATGCACAACCACCGGTTGAGACTGAAGGCACGGAAAACAGGGACTAGCCCTGCCTTTGCCGGCCCTCATCAAACGTGTGCCCTCACACGTTGCCAGTCAGCAGCCGTATCCACGTCGCTGAGCTCCTTCAGCAAGTGCACTCGGTAGCCGTCGCCGGCAGCCACCTTCAGGCTGGCTGCGAGGGTGGTATCCGAACTCCAGGGAATGCCGTCAAATACCTTACACGTTTCTGGTTGCTTCATCCCCACCAGGTAATATCCGCCATCGGCAGCCGGTCCAAAGACCAGGTCAAAATCCCCGGAGAGTTGATCAAATGATTGCCTGATCGTTGCGCAATCAAATTCCACGCAATCCGTCCCAATGGCGGCAACCTGCTCATAACCTTCCTCAAACCCCTGCTCAAATGCGACCCTTAAACGATTTCCCAAATCCCCGCCTGCCTGAGCTTTCATGCTGAATTGACCGTTAGACCAACCCGCCAGGGATGCCTCTTCCTGCAGCCACCCGGCGACCTCTTTCCGTCGGGATTCGGGGGTAAATAATAGCCGAAAGGTTAGCGAATCAGGCTCTGATTGCTCTTCTTGGGAAGATATCAGCGGAGCCAATATCTTGAATACGGCCCGAACAAGCATCCGATATACCCTCACAGCCTCTTGATTACCAATAGATTGAGCCAATCTGGTCTTTACGGTTCCTGGTTCCGGCCACTTGACGAAAATCAGCAATAAATCCCCCATTTATCTAAAAAATGTTAATGATTATGATAATCAGATAATTTTTGATTCTTAAGCTTTCTCAGACTAATTTTCAGCCCCATCTAAGAGACCCCAAAAGGCTGCATTGGTCACTTAGTTTGATAATTTTTAAAAAAACGGGATGGCGAACACAAAGCGGAACCGGAAAAAAACCCAACCGAAGGGTAATGACCCGGGACATACCGAGATCATCAGTGTGGTTTTGCTGGGAAGCGGCTTGCTCTACCTGCTGGCCTTGATCTCCTTTACTCCTGATGACCTGCCGACATGGGTTCCCTTCGGCAGGCTTGCTGAACCAAACTCCACAGTCGAAAATTTTGTCGGCCGCCTGGGCGCTGTGGGAGCAGGATTTTCCTACTACATCCTTGGTGCCGCGAGTTACCTGATCCCGGCGTGCCTGATCTGGTTCGGTGCCGCAAAGCTGATTTTCAGCGCACGCACCTCCTTCAGGTCATTAACCGGATTTGGACTGGTTATGCTCTCGGCATGCTGCCTGCTGGATTACCAAAACTGGTTTTTCAAGGGTTGGCCCGAGGACTACAACATTGTCAGTGCCGGCGGAATCATTGGTGCCTGGATCGGCACGGGATTTTTTGCATCGCTGACCGGGACTGTCGGGGCGTTCATCATCATGCTCATTGTTTATTTCACGGGCACGGTCATGGTCACCGGATTCCACCCGATGCATTTCATCAAGCTGTGTCGTGAAGCACTGAAATCCTGGCGGGAGAAGCGCGAGGCCGCTATCATGGCAAGGGCAACCGAATCCGAGAAACTGGTTCGGCAAAAGCGCAAGCTTGAGCGTGAACAGAAAAGGATCGCGAAAAAACTGGGGGAAACTCTGGCTCCAGACAAAACGGACCCTCCTGCAAAAATACGTCGTAAGAAGGTAAAGGAGGATGACCCGGACCCGGAAGAATTGCCAATCAATCCGACGGTGGCTGAAAGTGAAGATGCCGGTGAGCTCACCGGTGCTGAACCCGGGCAGGAGGAAGCCTCACCAGGGGACGAACAGGCGGAACCGAAAATCTATGACGCCTCAGTCCGATCCGGTGAGCAGGGCGGCAAAAAGAAGCCTTCCATCGCCGAGGTATTAACAGCTAACAAGGCAAAGGCCGACAACAACAAGGGCAGCGGATTTTCCCCTCCGAGCGCGGTTGAGTTTCCCGGTTACCGGCTACCGGACATCGACCTGCTCACCTACGAGGATCAAAGCAAACGCAAGCCGGCAGACAAGAACCTGCTGATACAAACGCAGAACACAATCATTGAAACGCTGGAGAATTTCAACGTCAAGGTCACCGCCGGCGACATCACCCGCGGACCTACCATCACCCGTTACGAGATTTACCCGAGCAAGGGGCTCAGGGTCAGCAGGATCACCCAGCTGGAGGCTGACATTGCCCGCGCAACCAGGGCCGAACGCATCAATATCCTCGCCCCCATACCCGGCAAGGACACCGTTGGCATTGAGATTGCCAACAATGAGAAAGTCACCGTGGTATTGCGCGAGCTCTTTGAGGATCCCGCATTCACCGATCCAACGCACAAGATTCCGCTGGCACTGGGCAAGGACGTCTACGGAAATACCGTGATCGGCGACCTCGCGAAAATGCCACACATGCTGGTAGCGGGGACCACCGGGGCAGGAAAGTCCGTATGCATCAACTCCATCATCTCCAGCATGCTCTACCGTTTCACGCCGGACGAACTGCGCTTCATAATGATTGACCCGAAGGTTGTCGAGATGCAGGTCTACAACGAACTTCCGCACCTGATCGTGCCGGTGGTCACCGAGCCGAAAAAAGTGCTGCTCGCCCTGCGCTGGGTGGTCAATGAGATGGAGAGGCGCTACCAGCTCTTCGCCAAGCTTGGCTTGCGCAACTTTGACTCCTTCAACGAACGCGCCCATGAGGATGGCGAGGAGGAATTCTTCGATTCCCAAGGACAAGCCGAACTTGACTTCAATGCTGCTGCCGAAAACAGCGGGGACGCCGAAGCCGCTGGCGAGGATGAGGATTGGGAATATGAATACGCCTATGAGGAGGTTGAGGTGGAATATGAAGAGGATGAGAATGGTGAACCTGAAGAACCTGTGGCTGCCGCCCACAGTGAAGACATCCTGACAACGCACCCGGTGCGCTCCAATGCCAAGTCCGCCCCTGCCGCGGGTCCCACGGAAAGAGCGCGCGGCAAGGACATCGTGGATTCTATTGAGGACAATCAGGAGGAGGAAAAAATGCCCGACCGCCTCCCCTACATCGTGGTCATCATCGATGAGTTGGCCGACCTCATGCAGACCGCGCCGGTTGATGTGGAGCAGGCCATCGCACGCATCGCCCAGAAAGCACGTGCCGCCGGCATCCACCTGATCATCGGTACCCAGACGCCGCGAGCCGACGTGGTTACCGGAATTATCAAGGCCAACATCCCATCACGCACCGCGTTCCAGGTATCCTCAGCACTCGACAGCCGGGTCATCCTCGACCAGAAGGGCGCGGAAAAGCTGGTCGGCAAGGGCGACATGCTTTACCTCCCTCCGGGAAGCGCACAACTCATACGCGCCCAGGGTGCCCTGATCACTGATGATGAGTGCAAGGCCATCGTGGAATTCTGCGCCAGCCAGGCCGACCCCATCTTTGAGCAGGAGATCAAGGACACCATCAACGGTGATGGCGAGGAAGACGAGGAGGTTTCCGATGAGGATGAGGAAATTATCGAGAAATGCCTGGAGGTCATCCAGCAGGAGCAGCGCGCCTCGACTTCCCTGTTGCAGCGGCGCCTGCGCCTGGGTTACACCCGTGCGGCAAGGATGATGGATATCCTCGAGATGCGCGGCATCATCGGCCCCGGAGACGGTGCCAAGGCACGGGAAATCCTCGTTGATTTAAACGATTGAGCAAGGTCGTGAATAAGCCCCGCTGCTGATCAGCGACGAAGAATTTGCTTCATCTCCCGGGCATTTCTTCGTCAATCCGCATGGCGGGGCTTGAAAACACCTGAAACCAAGGATAATCATCCCGGGCACCCCTCCCGCAAAATCCATTTTTTTTGACCATGTCCCAGACAACATCACGGGTATCTGACCTCAACATTGCCGCCAATATTCCTCTCCCCGCCCCGGCGCTGCTCTGCCACGAAATTGCCCGCTCCGGGACACAGGCTGAGTTTGTTGCGCAGTCACGGAAAGCACTGCGGGAAATTATCTTTGGGGAAGATTCCCGTCTGCTGCTGATAGCAGGTCCCTGCTCAATCCACGATGTGGAGGCTGGAAAACAATATGCCGAGCGCCTGGCAGGATTGGCCGAAAAGGTTGCCGACAAGATCCTTCTTGTCATGCGTGTTTATTTCGAGAAGCCACGCACCACGGTCGGCTGGAAGGGATTGATCATGGATCCCGATCTTGACGGCAGTGACAACATTGCAGACGGACTGCGCATCGCGCGATCCTTCCTGCGTGATATCATTGACATTGGCATTCCCACCGCCACCGAGCTGCTTGACCCAATCACCCCGCAATACATTGCCGATCTGATCGGCTGGTCGGCGATCGGTGCCCGAACCACCGAGTCGCAAACCCATCGCCAGATGGCATCGGGTCTTTCCATGCCGCTGGGGTTCAAGAACACCACCAACGGCTCAATCACTGCGGCAGTAAACGCCATCAAGGCCGCCACCAGCCCGCAGACCTTCCTCGGTATCAGTGCCGAGGGAATTGCCTCGGCAGTGACCACCAACGGCAACCCGCACTGCCACATTATCCTTCGCGGCGGTGAGAACGGGCCTAACTACACCGCTGACCACGTGGCCGAAACCACCGGTCAGCTTGAGGCACAGGGACTGCATCCGGCTATCATGATTGATGCCAGTCACGATAACTCCGGCAAGGACCACTCCAACCAGCCGGCGGTATTGGCCGACATCGTCGCCCAGCGTGCTGCAGGCAACACCAATATCATCGGTGCGATGATCGAGTCGAACCTTGTGGCCGGCAGCCAGAAATTTCCGCAACCGATTGCAGACCTCACCTTCGGCCAGTCCATCACCGATCAATGCATCGACTGGGAGACCACCGAGAGGATCGTCAGCGAGGCAGCAGCGGAACTGTAGACCCAACGGATTTCCACTCCGGTGCGATTACAGAGCTGATGCGGCATTAATCCGGGCATGTCCTTCCCCCTTACCCTTTGGTCGGGCAGTTCTATTTCGTCCACTTAATCGTGCATTTCCACTTCTTGCCCTCCATGGCGAATTTTCCGGCACGCCGGGTGGCACCCTTGGGAACATTTTTGATGGCATCAGACAAGGCTCCTGCCCTGGTGTAACCATACCCGGTTGCATAACCGGATTGTTTTTGCGCAGCGGATTTCTTTCCACCGTTTACTGGAAAAAAACGTGCCTTGTCATCAAGGGGGCGCGCATGGGAAAACGTGGTAACCATGAGCAGAACCGGGATGAGCAGTATACCCGCCAGGAAAGCTTTCGTGTAAGGAGAATTATTTTTGATCATCTTTGTGCATCTTGTTGTAAAGCCAACGGAAGTTGCTGCGGAATCTGATATACCGGAGCTTAAACACATCCTAGCAACCCTGCCGGTTGTTGGCAATCCTCATGGCTCACTAGCCTCCACACCGTGATCCCTCTGATTTTCCTCGGGTTGCCAAGGAGACGGCATTTCCGGGCATTTATGCGTTAGCATAAACCGAATCACACCGCTAAGCTTGCCATCATGCGATTTCTCCACCCATGGCTCCTGCTTCTTGCCACCGCGTGCATGCTGAAGGCCCAGGATGATCAGGAACCGAAGGACCCCTTCGGCCTTGATGATCCCCCAGAGATTGCCGCTGTGGACCGGACAACAGCGGAGATTGCCGCCACCACCCGGGGCTCGCTTGTCGTCGTCACACAAAAGGGACGGGACGGGCAAACTACTGGAACAGGGAGCGGGTTCGTCATCTCAGAAGACGGGCTGATTGCCACCTGCGCGCATGTGATCGGGGAATCCAGACCGATCATCATCCGCTTTGAGGATGGCGAGGAGCATGAAGTCACCGCAATCCATGCCTGGGACCGAACCCTTGACCTGGCCATCCTGAGAATCAACGCGGAAGGCCTTACCCCGCTACCCCTTGCCGAGCCGGAAAACATCAAGCAGGGGGCTGATGTCATCGCGATGGGCAACCCACAGGGACTCGAGTTCAGCGTCGTGCGCGGCGTTGTCTCCGGTTTGCGCGACATTGAAAACCAGTCCCTCATCCAGATCGCCATCCCGATTGAGCCGGGCAACAGCGGGGGTCCCCTGCTGGATACCGAGGGCAGTGTGCATGGCCTGCTCAACATGAAGTCGGCCATCACCGATAACCTGGGCTTTGCCATTCCCGTCTCCAGCCTACTCCGCCTGCTCGACAAACCCAATGCAGTGCCAATGGATAAATGGCTGACGATCGGGCAGCTCAACCCCGCGCGCTGGAAGACCCTCATGGGCGCACGCTGGCGGCAACGTGCGGGAAGAATCACCGTCGTTCGGCCAGGCAACGGCTTTGGCGGACGCTCACTCTGCATTAACCAGCGCCAACTCCCGGCGATGCCCTATGAAGTGGCCGTCGAGGTCAAGCTCGATGATGAATCCGGCGCCGCCGGGCTGATCTTTGAATCAAACGGGGGTGACAAGCATTACGGGTTCTACCCCAGTGCGGGAAACATGCGACTGACGCGCTTCGAGGGGCCTGACGTGCTGTCATGGACCATCCTCGGGCAGGTTTCAACCAAGTCCTATCGCCCGGGCGAGTGGAACCGCATCCGCGTGCGCGTCGATGAAAAAAAAATTACCGGGTTTGTCAACGGGGACAAAGTCCTTGAACTGGAGGATGGCGTGCTTCGCGGCGGCAAGACGGGACTTGCCAAGTTCCGCGCCACGGAGGCGGAATTCAAACGCTTCGAGACCGGCACAGACATTGCCCCCGATGCCGCCCCTCAGGAGACCATTGCAAAGCTTAGGGCCCATATTGAAAAACTGGCCGGGAATCCCGGGGACATTGACGCCGTTTCCGGCCTGGCCGAGAACGCCGATCTCAGTCGCTTGTTGCTGCAGAGAAAAATCAAGGCACTTACCACCAACCTCAAGGAACTCGAGGAAGCAGCCAACCGCGTTCACTGCCACAGCATCCGCCGGATGCTCATCAATGAACTGAACAAGGGAGAGGAGAGTGACCTGATCACCTGTGCGCTGCTACTGGCAAAGCATGACAACCCTGACCTCGACATTAACGCTTACCATGAAGAAATTGAGCGCATGGCCGGCGAGCTTTCCCGCAAGGTCGCCCCTGACGCCCCCATCAAAGCCAAGGTTGCAGCCATTGCCGATTACCTATTTGAGGACAATGGCTACCATGGCAGCCGCACAGATTACTACAATCGCTCCAACAGTTACCTCAATGAGGTCATCGATGACCGTGAAGGTATCCCTATCACCCTCTCCATCCTCTTCATTGAACTCGCAGGGCACCTGGATGCCGATCTGAAGGGACTCGGACTCCCTGGACACTTTGTCGTCTGCTATGAAGAAGAGGGAAAAAGAACCGTGATCGATGCCTTCGAGCGCGGCAAACCCCTGACCGCCGGCGAAGCCAACAAGATCATCGACTCCTTCGGTGGTGGCGGTGTCCTCTCCGACTACCCGCCTTCAGGAAAGCGCGCCATTATCCAGCGCATGGTCTACAACCTGAAGGGCATCAGTATCGAGGAAAAGGACTACCTCGCCGCCCTGCGCTACGTGAACCTCTTGATTGCACTCGACCCGAATGACGCTCAGGAACATCTCAGTCGCGCTCTGCTTCATGTGCAAAACGGTCAGGGAGACAAGGCCAAGCCGGATCTTGAATGGCTGTTCGAGAGAAAACCGGAGGGGATTCACCTTTCGCGCCTGCGCGAACTCTACGACCGGCTCTAGCAGTGCATCACCCAAGGTTTAACGATTCCGCACAGGTCAAGACCTCAGCAAACGGCAAGTGTCCCAGAAGACCGAAGCTGTCATGACGGGTCAACCGCGCCCGGCTGGATGCCGGGCTGCGCAATCCACACAGAAAACGCGCAAGCTGCCGGGGTGAATTCAGGGAAGTGTGCCGTTGTGCCACGAGTTCATGGACGGCTCTCATCTCATCCGCAGTGATCTCTTCCGGAACACATCCGGGCAGTTCTCCCTGCGGTATACTGCCGTGGCACACATCGCATTTTCCGCAATCCTCCCCCGGCGACTCTCCAAAATAATCGAGAATAAGTCCCACGCGACAATTCACCCCTGCCGCAAATTCCACGACCTCATTCAACCTCGCAATATCCTGTTGCTCACGTCTCAGGAAAAGCCCCTTAAACCCCGAGGTTACCTCACTGATGTTACAGCCGGGATCCATCAGGCGATAACCCTGCCTTAGTCCCGATGGTCGGACAAGGATGTCCCCTGCCCCCTCGAGGTCACAGATTGCCATGCGCACCAGGTCAGCCTCTTCGCCAATCTGCCCGGCGATTTCCGTTGTTGAGAGGGTTAACCACCTTCGTCCGCGTTGGCCGGCTGCAAATATTCCCTTCAGCAAGGATCTACGCCTCCCGTCATATCCGGCAAGGAGTGCACCCTCGTCGCGCAAAAACTCAATCCTGTAAACATTGTAGAAGGGAGCAGTTGCCATGATTATCCCCTGCATCTCCAGATGAGTAAGAATTGTCGCGACAACCATCGGCCTTATGTCATAGATCGATGAGAGCTCATAGCGGGAAATATCAAACTCCTCACCCTGGCGCAATACACAGTCCAACATGCCACGCACGGCATTTTCTGTCGGAGTGTCCCCGTAAATGAAATTC
>JAAESJ010000097.1 GCA_024229495.1 Verrucomicrobiaceae bacterium
TGGGATAATAGGTGTGTGCGTTCCTCTGGCAATTATAACCAAAGAAACGATCAAATCCTTGATTCTCGGGGGCCCCCTCAGAGCCTGGATTGCCTAGGCCCCATTTTCCAAAGGCTCCGGTCTGGTAACCTTTTTCTTTCAGTGCCTTGGCAAGGGTGTAAGTGGATGACGGGATCGGGTGTTGGCCGATTGGTTTGATTTCTTTATTGCCTCGGACCGGAGTATGCCCTGTGTGCAGTCCTGTCATTAGAACCGATCGGGTCGGGGCACAAACAGTTGACCCCGAATAGTGCTGAGTGAATTTGATTCCCTCTTTGGCGAGGCGATCGATGTTTGGCGTCTTGAAATGTTTTTGTCCATAGCAGGACAGGTCTCCGTATCCTGCATCATCAAGTAAAATGTAAATGATGTTTGGCTTTGATCTTGTTGCTCCCTGCAAAGCAGTAACAAATCCGAATATGCTGAGGAAAAGGATTAGTTTCACAGGAATGATGATACGACTACTTTACTTTATATTGAGATTCAGTCTTGAATCTCAATCTTTTCTTTTGGTTTTTAGTTCCGCGAGGCTAACAGCATCAATGGGTTGTTTTGAACAACCCATTGATGTGATTAGAGCAATAATAGCTAAGAGAGCAATTCGGCTCATTAATCAATGATTCGTACACGGTAGAATAAGCTCTTCTGCTCGCCAAATCCTGATATATCAACGAAAGTGGCTTTCCCTTGTGATCCTACCACATTGTCATCAATTTCCTGCCACAACTCACAGTCTTCCGAGACATCCACTGCATAGATGATGTTCGGCCTTGCATTGAAAGTTAATGTGACCTGACCATCCTCATCACGTTCTACGTCTGTGATAGTAAAAAGGGCAGGAGGGGTGATTAAGTCAATCGCTAGATTTCCTTCGTATAAGGATAGAATTTCTGCTTCATCAAGTGGGCGATTGTAGATTGCGAATTCATCAATTCTTGCTGCCATACTATTACCTGTATTTAAATCAGCTCCGATAGTAATGATTCCGTTGAATGGATCCAGTGGCTCAGCTCCGCCTTGTTCTGCTCTAAGTTCGCCGTCGACCCATATTTCCATATTTCCATCCTCATCGCGTTGGAACACGAAGTGTTGCCATTGATTTGTGATGACTTGCCCTCCGACCGTGAGTCGTTGGGGAGCTCCACAGCAACCGGACTGATCAAAGTAGATCGTTCCATTGCCCCAAGGAGTATGAGCTTGGAAGCCGCGCTGAGTACCGGTGGCGGCCGGTGCATTAATCCAGAATGCACTAGTGTTGCCCACCTGTGTAGTATTTTGCCAGAAAGCGACCGACATTTCGTTTGATTCACTCGCTTCATCTAAATGTGGTCCTTCGGGTGTTTGAGCGGCGGATTGATCATTAACGCCGCCAAGGTCCAGCGAATAGTCGCCGATTTCTCCACTGAAACCGCCTCCATTATCTGAATACTTGGCAGGTCCTTGGAGCGTTACGGCAGGAGCATTTCCAGATACGTCTTCTGCAGAAGTAGGATCGGATGGGTTATTAAAGTCCCAATAAGCGAGGAGCTTTATTTCTGGTTTTGGTGGGATGCTGTTTGGATCGTTTGGATCCGACAAGGAATCAATTGATTCCTTTGAATCTGTGTAACCGTCTCCATCCGTGTCTGCCTCCAAAGGATCGGTTCCAGTATTATTAACGCTTACGAAGACTCCAGTATTGGTTTCTACCCCATCCAAGAGACCATCCCTGTCTGTGTCAGGGCTGCGTGGATTTGTTTTCGTATCCACCAATTCCTGTTTATCACTTAAACCATCCTCGTCAGTGTCTGCCGTATCGGGCTTGGTCCTCGCCTCGAACTCTTCAATGTTCGTTAGACCGTCCTCATCATCGTCCCCTTCAGGATCATCGACTCCGTACTTCTCTTCCCAAGCGTCAGGTAAACCGTCACCGTCCTCATCGTCTTGCGTTGCACCGATCGGGCTCGCTCCATCTGCTAATGCCTTAATTGTTGCTCCCGGAAGGACTTCTCTCCAAATGGTCAGGTCATCAACGTAACCATTGTATGGCACGTCTCCATTATTACGAGCACCAAAGATAAGGGTGCCACCACCGTTAGGGGCTCTCTGTGCCTGTGGTCCTCCATCAATCTCTCCGTTCAAGTACATCGTAGCCGTGTCCGTGGCTCCATCATAAACCCACGCCGCATGGACCCACTGCTCTGCTTCAAGTACCGTCGAAGCGTTCCAGTCCGCTCCCCAGTGCGCACTGTGAAGGAATCCTCCGTTACGGATTCCATTATGGATCCCCTGATTGGTCTGTCCCCACATGAAGCCTTGACCACCGGCAGAACCGATTGGAGCGAGCCAGCACGCGAAGGTGTAGCTGCCGTCCTCAAAATCACGAATCATTGAATTCATGTCGATGTCAGGAAAATCAATATGACCTCCCGTGAAGTGTGCTCCGGTCAATGGTGTTGGCCCGGAAGGGGCCCCATCAACATCAAAGCTCACTAATCCATCCACGACTCCGTTATAACCATTTTCACTTAAGTCCTCGGCATCTGCTTCGAAGTCCACGTAAAGGAATGGAGAAGGAATTGCCCCTTTGCTGTTCGGGTCATGAGGATCCGTTCCTCCAGCAATCTCACCACCGTCTGTATAATCATCACCGTCCGTGTCAGCATTGTTCGGATCCGTTCCGGTATCCTCCTCATCGACTAAGGTTCCGGTATTGGTTTCGACTCCGTCCAGAAGCCCATCACCATCAGAGTCTGCGTTTTTAGGATCGGTTCCGGTATTAGTCGCACTTACGTAGGTTCCTGTTCCGGTCTCAACCCCGTCCAGAAGTCCATCCTTATCTGTATCCGCTACGATTGGGTTCGTCTTGGTCTCCTCGTACTCATCGAGGTCCGTTAGCCCGTCACCATCAAAGTCTCCGGTACCTGATCCGGGTCCAGGACCAGCACCATTACCATTCAAATCGTCAAGATTATCGACGAGCGCTTCTTCCCAAATGTCAGGGAGTCCGTCCTCATCCTCATCACTCGTATCGATTAATGCCATTGGGCTTGATCCGCCGGCCAACGTTGCTATCTGATCCTCGTCTAGCACTTCATTAAAGATTCCAAAATCATCAATGCGTCCTGCGATACTGTTGTTCCCATTCTTATCTCCTCCCACTGTAATGACGCCGTTAAATGGATCCAGAGCCTCGGCACCGCCCTGAGCGGCGGCCTGCACACCATCAACCCAAATTTCCATGTTCCCGTCCGCATCACGCTGAAACACAAAGTGCTGCCAAGTATTGAGTTGGACTAATCCGCCAACAGTTAGTCTTTGAGGTGCTCCGCAGCAACCGGACTGATCAAAGTAGATCGTTCCATTGCCCCAGGGAGTGTGCGCCTGAAACCCACGCTGATCTCCCGTAGCGTCTGGAGCGGTAATCCAAAACGCACTCGTATTACCTGTTTGTGTGGTGTTCTGCCAAAA
>JAAESJ010000098.1 GCA_024229495.1 Verrucomicrobiaceae bacterium
CCCAGATTTTACCAGCGTTATTGGGCCGAGGATGCTTTGGACCGTGGCTATGCTGTGTGTCTTTTTCCTGGAGTCGACAGTCATCATAGGGAGGAGAATTATCCCGGTTTTGAAAGTGTGTGGCAGAAGTTCCGGGACGAGTACCCAGAATCGACCTGGACCGAAATCAGCACCAAGGGCTGGCTAGCGAGTCGCTGCATTGATTATCTTTTGAGTGAAGATTCAGTTGCGGACATTGACCCTTCAAAGGTAGCGATTATCGGGTTTTCCCGTTACGGAAAGCAGGCCATGATCGCGGCCGCATTCGATCCCAGGATCAGTTGCGTTGTTGCGAGGAGTCCCGGTTCACCAGCATCATGCCCTTACCGTTTCACTAGCCGTAACACTTTTGCTGAGGCCCCGTCCGATTTTCCTAGCCAATGGTTCCTTCCTTCATTGAGAAAGTACATTGGACGGGAGAATCAGCTCCCGATCGATGCGCATGGCTGGTACGCTCTCATTGCTCCGCGTCATTGTCTCATTCACACCGCGCACAATGATGGTGCTGAGCCGACCTTTGCTGTCGAGAAAGCCTACATTGAGGGGCGTTCCGTTTACCGGTTTCTCGGAGCCGCTAACCAACTAAGAGTCGATTATCGTGAAGGAGGGCATTCCTCTGGTCCGCCTCCCGAGTCAATTAGTCGCGATGACCGGCAAAGGAATTTGGACTGGATTGATTTTTCTTTCGGGAGAGGGAAGATCGGCCCTGAACATTTCCCTGAAGAATTAATTCATGACTTTGATTGGAAAGAATGGAGGTCCAGACAAAAAGATTCAGATCTTCTGGTCCCTCTCAAAGGATCGACTCTCGAAAAGATCCGCTGGACCATGGGCCTTGAGCCTGACGAGATCATAAATGAGAGGAAAGCCTCTTATCTTAGTGACAAAGAGTCCGATCTGATGACGCATGACCGTTGGGCCCCGCCCGGCATTCTGAGGGCTCCGATCAGGTTCGGTCATGGGGTCCGAGGAAATCTATATTATAAGGAGGGATCAAAGGGCCCTCTCCCGGTAGTGGTTTGGTTACATCCTCTCTCATATCATAGTGGCTATAATGAGGGGTACGGGGTCCAGGGAACGACCGTTTATCATCGCCTCGCTCAGAACGGATTTGCTGTAATCGCTTACGATCAGTGCGGCTTTGGCCTCAGGCTTCTCGAGGGACGTGATTTTTACAGTAACTATCCTCAATGGTCTAGGCTTGGACGAATGGTCATGGATGCTAGGGACGCGGTTAGTTTTGCAATTGATCCTAAAGGTGATTCCAAGGTTCCGGTACCGGCCATGGATAAGGAAAGGATCTTTCTTCTTGGTTATTCGACCGGTTCACTCGTTGCGATGCATGCCGGCGCTCAGGATCCTAGAGTGGCGGGCGTAGCTTGCTTCAGCGGTTGGAGTCCGTTAAAGGACCCTAGTCAGGACAAGGTGACTGGAGGCAATTGGCGTCTTTGGGGGCTTCATGCTTTACAACCGAAGCTTCGTCTATTTGATGGGCATGAAAAATCGATTCCCTATGATTACGATACCATTTTCCGGCTCATCATGCC
>JAAESJ010000099.1 GCA_024229495.1 Verrucomicrobiaceae bacterium
ACCCGCCCTTGTGCCTTGTGGGGTGGTGTCAAGTTGCTACGATTTTGTAATGGGCGGGCGGTGTGTGTGAGTGTTAAGTTCATTGGCATGAAGAAACTACTTCCACTGCTCATTGTCCTGGGTGGTTGTAAGAAGCTTGAGCCTGTTGAGCCGAATGCCTTTCCAAATTTTGATGATCCGGCGACAGTTGACAAGATTCTGGCAGAGGCTGTTCATATAGATGACGCAGCGCAACTTACTAGGGTTGCTGTCGAGATCTCCTCATTAAGCAATGAGGATTTCAAAACCTACAGAGGTTGGACCAAGTGGCGGTATGAATCGGGAGAGTTAGAAAAACTCGTTCAAATTAAAGACGGTATATTCCACGGTTTCTGGACGGAGTGGTATAAAAACGGTCTCAGAAAAGAACGAAGAAACTACAAGGAAGGAAAGATGGTTGGGTTATTTATTACCTGGCATGAAAACGGGGGGAGGAAAGAGGAAGTCAATTATGAAGACGGTATCATGAATGGACTCTCGACCTCTTGGCATGAAAACGGACAGAAGAAAAATATAATTACTTTTAAGGACGGTATCATGAATGGACTCTCGACCTCTTGGCATGAAAACGGGCAAAAGAAAACGAAAGGAAACTCAAAGGACGGAAAGATGGTTGGGTTATGGACAGGGTGGTATGAAAACGGGCAAAAGAAAAAAGAAAGCAACTTCAAGGATGGCAAACTCGATGGGTTAGAGGTGCAATGGTATGAGAACGGAAAGAGAAGTAGCGAATCTGAATGGAAGGAAGGCTTGCTAATTGATGGTGTAGGCTGGAATTTGATCGGTGAAAAAGGGTGGGAGGTAGTAGGAGGGAATGGGCTGATGACATTGTGGCACGAGAACGGACAAAAGAGGTTAGAAGGAAACATGAAGAACAGCAAAAAGGAGGGATTGTGGATAGGGTGGTATGAAAAAGGGCAAAAGAAAAAAGAAGAGAACTTCAAGGACGGCAAATTGGATGGGCTACGCCGGCAATGGGATGAGGATAACAATTTGACCGGCGAAAGAACTTACAAAAACGGCGAGCTAATCTCTGAAAAGGATTTTTAACAATCCCTCTATCCCATCCCCCCCAATCAAGCGACCTGCATCGTGGGGGGTGAGTGGTCACCCTAACCAATAGCCACCCGCCAAGTGCCCTTGTGCCCTTGTGCGCTGTGGGGTGGTGTAAAGTTGCTGTGATTTTGTAATGGGCAATCCGGTTGAGTGCGTGGTAAGTTCATTGGCATGAAGAAACTACTTCCACTGATCAGTTGTCTGCTCCTCATCGGGTGCGGAGAGAAGAAGGCAACGGGTGGTAACGGTGCCGCCGGCAACGATGAGGGAGCGGGGGATCCCGTTGTGAGTGAGGGCGAGGAGGCACCTGTTTCGCCAGAGAGCTCATCTGTTTCGCTTGAGAGCAGAATCATCGGCTACTGGACCTTGGACGCGCAAAAGAGCCTTAAAGCTCTGGAGAGCCTTCCGGAGAGTCCTGACAGCGAGGAGGAAGAAGAATTCAGAGAGAATATCGGCCAAGCTGCCAAGGGCCTGTTTCTCAATTTTTCCAAGGGGGGGAAGGTGGTGAGCTATGAGTTTGAGGACCCTACCAAAGATTTGACCTATACCATCGTTAGCGAAGATGAAGAGGCCCTATCCGTTAAAATTGAAGGCATCGGATCCTTTATAATGAAGAGAGACACCCTGCAGATGATTCCGCCAGAAGGTGCCCCTAGCATCATGAAATGCATTCTGTTATCACGAATCGATGCGGAAGAGGCAAAACGGCATATCGAAGAGACTCAGTCCACCAATTCCGAAGAGGTAACTGGGCCAGCTGTGCCTGCCGGCGAAGATGAGTGACTAGGCCCCATTCAGTAGCACCCCATCACGGTGCAGGAAACAGGGTGAGTAGCCCATCAACCCCTAAGCCACCCGCCGTGTGCGCTTGTGCCCTTGTGCGCTGTGGGGTGGTGGTGTTAGGGGTGGGATTCTGCCGAATCTTTCTTTTTCCGGATTGTCTCCCGGAGTGCTTCGGTCTCTTCCAGTTCGTCCGTTCGCATGCTGAGATAACCGGCTTTGCTGTTCACCGTCAGGTAGACTTCCTCCGCGTCGGCAGAGGCGGCCTCCAGATCCCCCATCGCCAGATAGACCTTGGCCCGGCTCCGCAGATGCGGGAGGGAGACCTTCTGCGCGGGTTTCTTTTTCTCACTCTCCGGCGTCGGCCCTTCGACCGGCGCGAACGCGAAGGCCAGTCGCTTGGCTTCGTCAATAGCGCCACGGGTCAACGCTTCGTCCACCATCTTCTCATCGTTCAACTCGATTACGTTCTGAATCACGTTGGCCTTGTTGAACCTCATGGTCGAACCCGACAGCATTAGCGCAATGCCTCCGTCGGGTCGGAGCAGCAAAAGGTTAGGCACTCTCCGGTTTTGCTCGACGTCCTCATTATCCACTGTGATCCCCAGTTTTTGTACGACCGGATTGCGGATACCCCCGGGGACAAGCATCGTGGGAAAAGGGTCGGGGGTTTTCTTGGTCTCCAAGACATTCCGCGTCGCATTTGCATCGTCTTTCAATACTGCGGTAATCAAGTTGACATCATCAATCGGCCTTTCCGAAACAAACTTTGCATAACGGGCAAGATAGCCGCTTGCCTCCGCGCTCGATACAAAGGAAACGACAGTCCATTTATCCTCGCCCTCCTTGGGGAATCGCACCGTATCTCCATCGAGGGTCTTGAATTCGAGATTCAGGGTTCGGTTTGCATCTTCCGGCTCACCAATTCCCAAAAAGTGGCCCTGGCGCCGACCATAGGTCCAGCCTGCGACAAATGGTGGGTGATACATCCAGTAACGATGGTAGCGGTCAAGAAAGAACGCGGTCGCCGCCCACATGGTAGGGTGCTCTGCATAGGTGTCGAGGTACGACCGTCGATATTCTTCGTGAAGTTTCCGGTTCCCGATATCCAGGGCAAGAAGGGCAGCGGTCGCCAGTTCCGGGGCGGATGCCTGCTTCCCGTCCGCCTTCGCAAACTCGCGGATCAAGGCTTCCGAATCGATATCCCCATTGCGAAGAGACTCCCTTGCCAAGCAGAAACGGGCGATCACATCGATGCCGGGCGGATGACTGGAATCCACAACGGCCTTCGCTTCCTTTACTGCGGCGGCAAAATACTGATATTCCGCCTTGAGTTTCCATAAGCCAAAAAGGGCGACGATCCGGCGGTTTCGAACGACCCAGAGGTCGGGTGCATTTGGATGAGAAGAAATTGCTGCACGGCATAGCTCATCCGCTTTTTTATAGTTCGCTCGCACCTGGGAAAAGGATGTCTGGTAGCGGGTAGGCGGAGGGATGAAGCATGATTGGATTGCCCGAAGCTTTTCCTCGGGGACGCATGTTGCTGCACGCGGCAACTTATCTTGATTGCCCGAAGCCCGCTGGGTGGCAACTTTCCACTCCGGTGGTGCGGCAGGGTCAAATGGAGTAACTGGGTTGGTGATCAGAAACTCGCCCATAAATATGGACTGCAGGTGACTGTTGTCATCCGGCCGCGTCCATTGACGGGCAAGCCAGGATTGCAGGTTTCGCTCATATCCTCTGCTGCTCCGGCCACTGCTCATGAAGATCGCTGCGTAGCCGGTTGGGCTGACCGTCACCACCCGAGGGTCATAACGGCAGTAAGCCTTGTAGATCGGGTGGTCTCGTCCGCCTTTCAAGCGCAGCGCGGGCCAATCCAGGCCTTGTTGACGAAGGATGCTCTCGCCTGCATCGGGAAGATCGTCCAGGTTGACACTGACGAAACGGAAGCGGCCCGAGGCATTTTTTTCGGGGTCTGCCAGTGCTTTCTTCCATGCCTCGGCCAATTCCTTCAGGTCTTCGAGCGCGCCATCCTCTTTCGACCAGAAATACACTGCGGTGGTCGTGCCCATGAAGTCCATCGGAAACTTAGCCGTGTTGCCATCGCCCCATTCGAAAGTGCCAATGAATGGCGCTCCAAAAACCTGCCCGGCCAGCTTGTCACGTTGAAAATTGATCAGGTCCATGTTGCCGGGCAAGCGCTTAGCGATGACGTTCCGCAGGTCATTGACCAGTCTGTTGTTGCCCATCTCCAGTGCCATAATCATCGCGATCCGGATCACTTTCGCCTCAACCTCGGTATCCTGGTAGCGATCGACCAAGGGACGAAGCGCATTGGAACGGGCGTGCGAGTCACCCCCTTTACGGGCGGCCTCGGCTTGCGTAAGCAAGAGATCTGCCTCGAGGCGCAGGGCCGCATATGCATTGGGCGCTACGGCAAGCTTTTCGCAGGTCGCCAAAAAGGCTTTCCGATTTGTCACCGATTTATCTAAGCTGAGCAACATCTGCTGGCTTCGAAACTGGATACTCAGGACTTCGTAGCGGTTGGGAGCGGACGGATGTTTTTTGATCAGCGACTCGGTTTCACGAATCACCCGCCGGATTGCGAGTTTCTTCCTGGCTGAGGACGTGGGCTCACCGGCCTTGGTCAGCTTTGTGTTCAGCGCGACGATCTCGTCGCCTGAAATCGCACCTGCTTGATCTTGCCCCACTGCGGGCGACGGCCACAGGCCTGCGCTGGCCAGCAAAAATAAGGCGACAACAATCCGATAGAGTCTGTTCATGGGAGCAAGCTTTTTCAATGCGACGTCAAGTGGTTGTTTATTTCACCGGCTTGAGCTGGAATCCCTTAATGCTCACCCCACGGTTGGGAGCACGGAATGTAAACTGGATAGTGTTCCTTCCCTCCTTCAGCTCGATCGTTTCTGGCGCGGTACGCTGCCAGTTTCCCTTGGTGTATGGGAGCGTCGTCTTGACGAGCTCGCGTCTGTTGAGACGGGCAATGACTTCATATTCTTTCGAGACGGTAGAGACATTCAAGGACAGCTCATACTTTCCCGCTACAGGAGCCGTGACGGTATACTTCAAGAGTTCGGGGCGGTTGCCCAGCCGCTGATAGTGGATCTGCATTCCGCCATCCCAGCTCTTTAAGAACGCCACCTTTTCGGTGTTGTTCCTCGGACCGGTGCAGGCCACGGCGGGGACGGTGATCGTGCCGTCCTTGGCGACAACAATTTTTTTGTCATCCTCAGGGATTTCGATTTCTTTGATCTCCCCATCGCCAAGGACTTCATCCGACTCGCCGAGCAGACGGGCTTCTTCCGCGCTCAGTGCCGCCAACTCTGCCTCGGCAGCCGCTTGCTCCAGGTTGGCAACCTCAACGATTGCACGCTTT
This sequence comes from Verrucomicrobiaceae bacterium, assembly GCA_024229495.1. Classification (GTDB taxonomy): domain Bacteria; phylum Verrucomicrobiota; class Verrucomicrobiia; order Verrucomicrobiales; family DEV007; genus CACIUL01. Next base: position 5,270 of record JAAESJ010000099.1, read on the forward strand.
TGATAAAACGCTAATCCGTCCCAGAACCCACCGCCCTGGCCGTAGTGTCGGATGCTGACATCTTCTTGCCCCAGTGCATCGCCGATCCATTGGGAACGGAGCACCTGAACGTAGCTCTCTTCGTGCTCGCGCGCTTGGGAATCGAGATAGAAGTCGAGCCCGCCTTGGGGGCCGCAGTGGTTGTGCGACCACCAGGCGCCGAAGTTGTTTACCCATCCGTCGGGCGTCCAGCGGTTCATTGCAGCATGCCCCGTCGAGGCCGATCGCCTGGAGGGGATCCCAAAAGCGCGGGCGACGAAGCGGCCGAAGAATGCGCGACGTCCGCAAACCCCGCCCAAGGCGATGGCTTGTTGCTGAGGCAAGCCCAACGAGTCGTCATGGCGCGTGCTGCAATACGGAACATCGCTTTTCACAATGCGGGTGTAGCGCCATTTCTGATCGGGGTTGGAGATGTGGTCCGGGCGGAACTGGCGAAGCATCGAACGGGCCCAAGTGAGTTCTTCATTGGTGTAAGGGTCGTTCGTGATGAACCGACACTCCCAAGCGTTGAAATCTTTGAACTGCGGATCCAGTTCTTTCGCGAGGTAGGCCTTTTCATAATGCATGTAGCGTGCGACCGGGCCGTCCGGGGTTTTGTGGTCGGCAAAGACAATCCCGTTCACGCTGCCTTTTTTGTCTTCGTCCAGCCACGGTTGATGGAGAGCAGTTCCAAGTGCCAGGCGTTGCAGGATGCCCGGCTCGCGCGCTTTTTCACTCGCCTTGAGGATCGCTTTATAGACCTGTATTGCTTCGCCATACTCGCCACCATTCGCGCCGCCCGACTGAAGGATCTGCTTCATCAACGCCTCGTCGGCGAAGAGCTTGTCGAGCAGGGCTTTATTTTCGTCGCTCTGTTGAGCGAACTCTGCCAGGCCAGCCGGCGTGCCGTGCCGGAGAATTGCGGCCTTCATCAGCTTACTGTCTAGGGCGTCGCTGACGAGCAGCGACGTGAGGTCCACGATCAGCGGCCGAGCGCTATCAAGTGCCTTGGCTTCGGCAAGCGGTTTGGCCACATGGTATGCCTTGTGGGCTGCTTGAGGATCATCCTCGCGTGGAGCTTTGAGCGCACCCAGCTCAGTCCGGGCGGCTTCAAAGGCATCTTTCTTTTTGTTGTCGACCGCAGGCAGGGTTGCCAAAATCTCTTTGCTTATCGCATCAAGTTGGTCGGAATACGTTTTCTCCAACGCCTTGCCACGTTCGGTCAGCACCGGCAAAGGCGCTTTGTTGCGAGCCGGGGAAGAAAGGGGCAAACTCGCAAGAGCTATCAGAAGTCCAAGCAACAGACGAATGGAAGGGTAGGGGGATTTCATATTGATTCCTTTACTTTTCTTTAGATTTCCTGCGGATCAATGTGATGGCCTTTTCCGCGAAGCGCTCGCCAAGTGTTTGGTAATTCTCTTTCGGGAAGTGCACGCCGTGTTCGGGTTCGCTGAGATCGTCGGTATCGATCCATTCTCCATCCTCGGCATCTTGGGCGAGTTTTACTTGCACGTCACGCATAGCCTTCCAGTTTGCCTCGCTCATACGGGCGTCATTGATACGGCCGATCACAAAGGCGATATCCTTTCGTCCCAAGTCTTTTTTTATTCGCCCCAATAACCTAAGAAAGCTCTTTTCGTAGGCAGGAGCCAACCCGCGCGCGCCGTCCGACTCGCCTTGCATCCAGACGAAGGTGACGGTATCAAACGATCGATCGTTGAAGGCTTCACGGGCTTTCTCGATCAAGGGCCCATATTCCTGCCCGTGCTGCAACTTGGTTCGTTCCGAGGGGACCCCCTTGCCGGGAAACTGGTAGTTTTCGGGGAACCTATAGTTTTTGTCCCAAAAGCGAATGCCACGGCCGGACTTGCTATGATGAACAACGGTAACGTTGTCTTTGCCAAAGGTGTCTTCAACTGTCTTGGCGAAGCCCGTCTTAAGGGCACCGGTCATATTCGACTGACCGGAGAGTATGAACAGGTGTTTCCCGATCTTCTTTGTGTCAGCGCTTGTTGGCAGACTGAGTGTCAAGACAACAAGGGCAACGAAGCAGCGTAAACGTCCGATCCGATGATATTGAATGTATTGATTGGTCATTCTAGGTGCTCGCTTCTTAGCGTTGATAGACCGGAATATACCGGTTCGGAGTACCGAGAATGATAATCGCCATGGGCGTTTTGTGTGGGTAATCTTTGTCCTTCTCCTGCCATGATCCGTTGGGTTTCTGCAGCGAGATCAGCGAGTCGCGGATCTTGGGATACCACTTGGCGTAGCGCTCTTCGCCGGCTTGAACCATGGCCTGCATTGCGTAGTAGTGTGAGTAGTAGAAGTGGCCGTTGTCTTTTCGTGAGAACATTTTCGGATCGTTTTCGAGGGAGTTGAGCGCTGCCGAGACCCATTCGGCATCCCGGTTCCCCGCGAGCTGCGCGGCATACACCCCCCCTGCGGTGCACGCGATGGTGTAGCCTTTGCCCTGGTAGCCGAAGCCGCCTCTCCGCTCGTCGAAGGCCTGATCGCGGAGGTAGCCGGTCAGCCTTTCGATCGTTTCCGCCGGCACCAGGACGCCTGCCTCGCGCGCCGATGCGAGCGAGACAAAGACCATCGCGGTGACTGAGGTGTCCTGTCCGGCATCCGGCCGGGGCGCGTAGCGCCAACCGCCAAGCGGGCTCTGCGATCGCAAGATGATCTCGACCACTCGCTCCAGCGCCACCTGAATTTTCTTGTTGTCTTCTGAGTCGCTGGTCATCCCCCAAAGTTCGGACATTGCAATCGTGTACAGACCTATTTCGTACATCTTCACGCCCATGGCCCCGGTTGGGGAATCCTCGGATCTCTTGAGCAGATAGTCCTTCGCCCGCTCGAGGGCTTTGCCGTACTTGCCAAAACCAGGAAAGTGACCCTCGACCATGAACGCCATCAAGCCGAGGCTGGTCCCGCCGATGGCGTAACCCGCAGCCTCCCCTTTTTCAAGATCCTTAGAAGACCACGAACCGTCCTTGTTCTGGCTGGAGATTAGAAATTTCAGGCCGCGCTCGATGGCCTTTTCAGCCTCCTCGGTCATCTCGGGAGCTTCGGTTTCTGCGGTGGCGGGGAGAGCCTCCTCCTTCAGGTCAGGCGCGGAGGTTGGTGGCGGGGCGTCCTGGGCGACGATGGGCAGTGACAAAAGGCTGATCAGAATGAGACCGGTGAAGATGTTGCGGATCACAGTTTTCATTTCGCTACCCTCTCGTAATAGTTTTTCAGCAATCCACGGTACTCCAACGGTAGCTCGCGAGCAAAGTTCTGATTCAGCGCTGCCCGATTCCGGTCACCACGCACTTTCCACCCCGTTCGCTGGTCTTTGGGCGCTTCACCACTTACAAAGTCGTTGATAAACCCGGCGGCAAAGTCGGACTCGCCATCACTGCCCTCGCCACCAGCGTCCGGGGTCGCGTCCTGGGCCACCGCTGGCGGCACGGCGGTCTCCAGGATCAAGGCCTGTTCAATGATGAACTGTCGAAGCGTTTGCATCGCTGCTTTCTGATGGAGTTTGATTGTGTCCTGATCGGATGACTCCATCGCTGTAGCGGCGGCCACAAGCTGTGAGGACGCGGCCTCCAACAGCGCATGTGGTTCACCCACCTTGGAGACTTCCTGGCAACGCGTCGCGAGTTTGCTTTGTTGCTGTGCAAGGACTTTCATCGCCGGCGCCTTGGCGCTGTTCGTATCGCGGAAGAGTATCTTGTGCGCACTGGCGACAGTCAGCACATCAACTAATCGCACAAGGGCCGGATCGGTATGAGCCATAATCTCGATACTCGGCAGGCCGTGGAGCATGGTGATCACCGCAAACAAGGATTCGGCGTTCTCTTGGAGCGCCACCCGCGCGAGCTCAATCTGCTCGATCACCGCCGCCGCGTCGCTCGATTCCAATCCGGCCAACGCCTCACGCATCAGCTTGGCCGGCTCGGCAAACTCTGACATCCCAGTGACATCAGCGAGGAGTTGCCCATTTTTTTCTGCCTCGGTTAACAAGCCTCGCTGCTGCTCTGCCAGGGTTTTGATTTGATCCGACGTGGCCGACTCATGCTTGCGTGCCAACTCATCTTGCTGGTATTCCAGTGTGCCGGTATCCGCGACGGCGACATGCAGGAATTCAACGATCTCAGCAACATAGACCGTCTCCGATCTGACGCCTTTGACCAGCGTATTGACTTCTTCAATTGACTCGGCCGCGACGTCTTGAGCATCCAGAGAGTCGAGCTTGTCACCGCTTTTCAGCGAAGCCACTGCATCCTCGAGGTCCGCAACCGAAAAGGCCAACGGCGAACCGGCATCGACTCGCGCTGCCACCAAGTCCAAGAGCGGCGCGACTTCGCCCATGCATCGCCTCAGATTGTTGAGCCGTGGAAACAAGTGTGACGCGTCGTCTGACTTCAACGCTTTCGTCTCTGAGATCATGTCTCGTTGCTCGGCGGCGATGTCGCTCATATACCCAGTGGCAAACCCGATCGATCGCTGAAACATCAACAGACTTTGCAACAGGCTGAGCTGTTCGTTCTGCGTGGTAAGTATTGCGAACGCCTCGGCCAGAATATCGGCGGCTTGTTCCTGGTAACCGATTGCCTTGTCAGCATCGTTCGCATTCAGTGCCGCAGCCGCACCATGCATCGCTTGTTTCGCTCGCACCATCCGGCTGAGCAGCGGCGGGATGTCTCGATCCGACTTTGATTGGTTTTGCTTGCCGAGGTCGAGATTGAATGCGGCCAGTTCCTCCGTCAGCAGATCCTGAGGCTCAGCCAAGCCATCGACTTTCTGTCGATCTGCCGCGGCGATATCGGTTTTCTCAAGCAGCGCGATCACCTGTGCTTCGTATTCCTCGATGAGTGCGAGACGCTCGCCTGTCACGGCGACCAACGTACTCAGACCTAGCGTTTGCAGACCCATTTCCACCGACCAACGATCCACGAGCCCAGCCAGATCAGTCAGGGCCTGCTCTGCTTCGCGCTGCTGCGAGATAGCCTCGTCCTGCTTACCGGCAGCGAATTGCTCAATCGCGCCGGCCATCGCTCGGTCGGCTCCCTTCAACAGGTCTTGGACCGGGGGCGCTTGTGGTAGAGTTTCGTCAAACAGCTTGGTCCGCGGCGCAGGAATAGTCGGTAGTAGCAAGGTTAGCAGGCGCTTGCGAAGCTCTCTCTGGGCTTGTGCGGATTGAGGGCCGCGTGCCGCAAAGTCTTGAGCCGACATACCAGTACCCTGTTCGCGGAGCATCGCCTGGACCTGGACAATCAAACGCATCTGATCCCGAGTCTTAATCAACGCCGAATACGCCCCACTGAGACGCACGCTGAACTCCGCATCGAGCAAGGTCGTGACCAGCTCGGCCTGAAGACGCTCGGCCTGATCCGCATTGCCCTGCCTGATCAATTCCGCAGCTTGCTGCATCCGTTCCTCAGTCCGGGCTCTCTGCAAATCCTTGACACTTTGGATCAGCCGAAGAATGGCCAGCGGTCGCTTCTCATAGCGCATTCCGGTTTGAATATCGGCGATCAATCGATGGGTCCACTGCGCCAGCTCATCCTGCTCTTTGGAGAGAGAGTCTTCCTGCGCGGCCGATTCGTCTTGGACGGTACGCCATCGCAAGGACGCTTGAACCTGCGCCAGCATGCGGGCCTCCCGTGCGTAGACTTCCTGGGCTGTATCGATGGATCGGAGCAAGACCAGGCTGCCCAATTCGCGGGCGGCAGTATTGACCGCACGCGCTGCGGATGAAGAGTCTGGGGATTCTCCGGTATCGCCCCCAGCGATGCCGGACTGGTGTCTAAGGCGGGATGCTGCGTTCGCCAGATGAGATTCTGCGATTTGGAGCAACGCCGAACGAACCTGCTCGAGGGACTCGCCCTCCGGAGCATCCGAGACATTGTTCGCGGCCAGGTCATCAAGCAAATTCTTCAACTGCTCAGCAATCCCCACAATCTGGTCCCGCACCATTTCTTGCCGGATCGCTTCGATCTGACAGGCCTGCATGTAGTCGTCGGCGTTCGGTTCAAGGTTGCGTATGTTCTCAAACGCCGCGCGCTGTTGACGGTACGCCGCCTGGACGCGGGAGAGCAGGCGGTCTTTCTTTTTCTGGATCTCTTCGAGATAGTCCTCTTTGGAGAGAAATGTCATCTTGCGTGTCTCCGAGCGAACGACGTGCGGACCGTCCGGATACTTGTCACCCACTTCCAGCAGGAAGGACACCGTGTCTCCAATTTTCAGGTCAGGAAGAACTTCGCGGTAATCCCAATCAATCTCTTGTTCGCCGCCTCTGTTCTTGAGCGGAGTCTCGAGGGCTACCGGTTTCTCCTTGCGCTGGTTTACCCGATAGGTAATCGTGGATTCGCCGATACCATGATCATCGCTGGCACGTGCAACAAGGTCAAGTGGACGACCGAGTAGGGCATTGAGGTTCGTCTCGGGAGAGATTAATTCCACCCGGGGAGGTTGGTCGGAGGCGACTTGCAGAAAGTAGCGCGGACTCGTGAAATCGAATCCGTGTTCCTTATCCGTCCAGGAGAAGCTGTATCCGCGGGAGGCATCAACCACCTCTTCGATAACGAGTTCTCTGCCTTCGGCTATTTCCAACCGCTTGGGCTCTTCTCCGTCCCGGTTGAGAACCGCATCGCGGACGGGACGGTCGAGCGTGAGGTTCCAGCGAATTCTGGTTTCCTGCGGCACGGATAAAGTGAGTGCCTCTACAGTTTCAGGGGCACGTTCGAGGTAGTTTGGGTAATCGAGCTCAACTTTGACTTTCTCGATCCGGGGTGGGGCAATCACCCTTACTTGCAACCAATCGCTGCGAGCATCCCCAGCCTTCACACGGTAGGTAAAGTTACGGGAGGCAGAGGCGATAAGGTAATCGCAATTGCCATCGTTGATTTCGATCTCCATTTTTCGTTCGCTTCCCTTGCCCGTGCGCAGGTATAGATTTGCCTTCTCAGGAACCACTCCGGATACTCCGATTGCGATCTTTGCGCTATCTCCCTCCTTGACCACTAAATCTCCCTCTTGCATGTGGATCTTGGTATCGGTTGGGTAGGCTACTTCGATCCAAGGGGTGAAGATTCTAGTCAATCCGACGGCAAGAAATGGCCCCTTAAGCAATGCGAAGAGAAATGTCGCCCCGGCCATAGCCAATGCCACTCTGAACGGAATTCGAAGCGTCCTGAAATTGACGATTTTTCGGGGTTCCAACTTCTGCGCAGCACCCTCGGCATTTTGCCGAGTCACTTCCCTGAGTGATTCCGAGCTGCCTGGTGTTGGTTTGGTTTCCCCAAACTGCACGGCTGTGACAAGGAGGCTCTCGAGTGCCCCGTGCTGGTCTTCGACCTCCAGTGCCGTGCGCGCCGCGTCGAAGCGCCGAAAGTGCCGCCAACCGTGACGCCATGCCTGATAGAAGGAGACACACACGAGCACGAGCAATATCGATGCCCGTCCTGCTGTTGGAAGGTATGCCAACCAGTCAATCACCATCCCGGCGAGAAAGAGAGGGATGCTCCATCGGCACAACGCGAGCAGACTGGCAAAAAGGTGTCTGCGTTGATTGCGGTTCCAAACAGCGCGAAGGCCCAATCCTAGGGCAGGCTTTTGACTGTCGTTAATCATGGTAGATCGTATCTTCTTCGCAGCACCCATTCGGCTCCCAGCAAAGCGACCAGCAGCAGGGCGACAAGGCTGTTGTCCCAGAGCGGGCGCTCGGAGAGGACCTTGGTTGTGATTAACCGGTTGTTCACGAGAGAGCTTAGCTTGGGCAAATCCCGTATCCCGAGAGTGGCCCCGCCGGTCAGATCAGCTATGCGGTTCAAGTGGGCAAGGTCCATGTCGGTTTCGATCAACTCCTGCCGAACTTCCGTCACCTGAAACTCTGTTGTATTAGACATCTTGCGGTCATCTTCATTTGCCTCAACCCGATAGCGGCCCGTTTTCGGGGGCGAAAAGTACCCCTCGTAAAGCCCTGATTGAGACTTGTCGGGCCGAAGGCTTACGAGTTGCTTGGCTTGCCCCTCATTCATACCCGAGACGTAAACCTCAAACACCGGCTGAACGATCGGCTCAAAGTTCTCATCCAGAACATGAGCATATAGGCGACACTGGCCATCCAAGGCATACACCGAACGGTCGGTTTCCAGTCGGATGCGCTTGTGTTCACCCATCAACCTCGATAGAGTCATGAACTGGATGCACTGGGACCAAACGCGCCAATGGTATTTGTCACCGGCCCTGTAACGCAGTCGCCACAGTCGATCAGATGCGATCGACATGCACTTGCCTGTCCCGTAGCGCTGCCAGGCGACCAACGGGTAGCGCTGGTCCCGGGCGGTACTGTCCGATAGCACCGCCAGCACTGTCGCGCCAGGCTTGGCAGATACCAGTGGAGGCAACTGATCCATCGGTGCCATTCGGCTCCAGACGCGATCGTTTAACTCCACCTTATTCTCCAGCGTCATCACCAGGCTGCTTTGGCCTTCGGGGGTCAGGACCGGGTAAACCGTTTCTGCGATCTTTTCCCATTCCGCTTCGGCATCAAACCGAACCGGCAGCATGGTCTGCACAGGCGTGCCCTCATAGGAACCGGGAGAATGCATCGGGCCACAAAGCATCAGTAGAGATGCGCCGCGGTCCCGGATGAGCTCTTCCAACAGGTTCAATTCTTCATCGGTGAAAAAGGATGCATCAACGTCGCCGAGAATCACCAGGTCGTATTGGAAAGCGTCTTCCCGGTTTTCGGGGAATCGCTCGATGTGCTCCGGTGAGTTCCGTGCGACCTCAGGTCCGACATTCGACGAGATAAAGGTGGCGTTGATGCGTGGGTCACGCTTGAGGATCGCACGCAGGTAGCGATACTCCCATCGGGCATTACCCTCAATGTAGAGGACGTTGACCTTTTCATTCACAATCCGGACGCTTCGCGAAACACGGTTGTTTACCGTAGAGACTTCGTTGTCGAACGGTTCAATGATTACGTCGATCTGCGCTGCCCCTTTCTCATAAACATCAACGCGGAAATCGACTTCTTCAAATTGCAGTCCGCCATCAAAGCGGATAATGCGGGAGGAAACGCGTCGATCATTTAAGAGTATTGCCAGCCGCGCAGTCCTTCTTTCATAGCCTTTGGATTGGATCTGGACGTGGACCGGCACTTTGTCGCCGGAGTAGGCGACTTCCTGCATCACAATATTGCGGATGCTGACGTCATCCGGATCGGCTAGGCCTATCGGTATTGTGTAGACGGGGATGTCGCGCGCGCCAAGGTCCTGGAGCACCGCCTCGGATCGTTGGGATGAAGTATTGTCGATGCCATCGGAGATCAAGACGATCCCTGCCGGTGGAATTCCAACTGAACTGGCCACCGCCTCAAGGGAAGCCGTGATTGAGGTGCCCGGTTCTTTGGCTTTCAGTCCGGCCAGTTCTTCGTCTGTCATCACTTCACCGGTGTTGATCAGGCGTGGGGATTGACCAAAGGCGTGGTAGCTCACGTTGAGTGACTCACCGAGTGACTCCAGGATCTGGCGACCCGATTGAGCGAGAACGCCCTTGCCTAGGTCAAGGCGAGAAGAAGAGGCGATTGCCTGACGTTGTTTCGTGTCCAGTTGCATTACCATGCGGTCAGCCTCGGTCTTGTCCTCCAGGGAAACCATGCCCAGAGCTACGGCGGCAGAGGCGAGGTCCTTCGGTCGCTTGCGCTGGTCTTTCATCGACATGCTTTCGGAAACGTCGAGCAGGACAGGCAGGCTGCGTACCAGTTTGTGAGACTCAGTGACCACGGCGGTCGGTTCAAGCAAGGTAGCCACGACCATGGCCAGCACAAGTATTCGGGATATCGCGAGGGAGGCGCGCAGCCACAGCGGCAGCCCCCAAGCGCGCCGGTAAAGGAATAGGCTCAGCAGCACAATCGCCGCGAAGATTGTCACAAGCGTGCCAGTGCTTAGCGGACGCGCCCAGAATACCTGCTCGATGTTCGCTAGCAATAGGCCCCCGTTATGCATTCTGTGCTTTGGTTGGGTTTTCCGGCGTTCTGCCTGGTTGTTTGTCACGAGAATGCTTCCGTTTGCGGAGACGCTCGGCAAATAGGCTCTCCATCAGTAGGAAGATGAGTCCTGCTATCATGAAATACCTCCAAAAAGACCGTCCGGTCCGGCTGGTTTCGATCGCCGCGGCAAGGTCTGCCTCCGAAGCGATCACCGTGACAGCCGTTCCTTCGAGGTTGGTATTCAGCTCAGTTGGTGTCAGCGAAGCCACATCTGATTCGCTTGGGTCGACGTTTACCGCAACTGGCATGCCGGGTGCCTGTAGGCTGACCCGTGCCTCGTAGAACCCCGCCTCCCGGGAATCCTCCAACATGGCCACAAACTGGTTGCGATATTCACGGACGGGGACAGTGATTGTTTCCTCTGATGGCGTATCAAACACCGCGTCAGTGGCGTCCGGTTGATCGACATAAGACAACGAGATAGAATCACCAACGATGCGAGGTTGTTCGAATTCCCGCCCTGTCAGGTAGGTAACAATTTGCTGCATGAGCATCGGGAAAACCGGCGTCTGCGCCATGTTGTTCCAGCTGGTTCCCGCCGATGTTGTAAACATGAACACATGGCCACGACCTAGCGAATGCTCAAGAAGGATAGGGGCGTCACTTCCGGCTAAACTCAAAATCGGGAAGCTGGAGGGGGATGGCTCGACTTCCAATCGCGTGAGGAAAAGCGTCTCGCTCAAGAGATCCTCCGGAAGCGAGCGCAGGGGAAGACAGATGCTGTGGCTCGGCATGGTGGGATTCAGCGGACTACCCGCGCCCAACGATGTGCTGGTATTCATCGGTTGGCCCAGTTTGGCTGGTAGCAGTGGATTCGTGCCGTGTGCCGCGCGCTCGTTCCAGACAGAGGCTTTCACGTTTTCCCCGGCAAACCAGACGAGCCCGTTCCCTTGTCTGACATGTCGCGAAAATTGATTGACCTGCTCCGGGGTGATTTCCGGGACATCGGCCAGTATTATAACGTCTATGTCATCCAGTTTTTGCGAGGGTAGCGAGTTCCATGGCACCGAGCGGACCACGTAGTCTTCGTCTTGCGCCCCGTCACCTCTTGCAAGGAGAGCGGAGACCAGGAGACGACCCGCATCACCGTCAGAGCCGTCAACACAGAGCACGGAGACACGATCGCGGGCAACTGCCACCACACGCCGAACATTATCGGTAGGCAGGAGATCTCCGGAGATCTCGGCAGTGATACGCGTTGCCCCGGCGTTGTGAAAAGGGACAAAGAGAGACACCGTTTCAGAACTTCCCGCAGTGATAATGGGGATGGTCTTGGTGTCGATCTGCACACCTTCGACCCGGCACTGGACTTCAACATTGGGGATCGGGGCGGTGCCACAGTTGCGGACCGTGGCCTGATAGCGGGCGGTGGTGCCTTTACGTAGTACCCCGGAGACGAGTTCCAGATCAGTTACAGCAAGATTTGCTGGTGGACCGTGGATCGGAACAAGGAAGACCTCCGCTTCTTTTTGGAGATCAGCAAGGCTCACTTGAAAGCTTGCCGAGGCCCGATTCCAGTCTTGCGCCTGCACATCGGTGATGAAGTAGGCCTCCTTCTGTGGTGCCTCCATGTCCGCCAGTAACTCCTTGAGGCGTTTCGGAACCCTGTCGAGATTCAGTCCCGTCGGGACGGGCAGCGCATTCCTTAGAAGTGTGCTGAAACGCTCCTTTTCAAAGGCCATGTTGTTGGCAATTACTTCATCTGCGCCCCCCAATAAGATAAGGGAAACAGGGTCGCCGGGTTGGATATGCTCGCCTATGACCTCCACTTGATCCAAGGCGCGTTGAAAGCGTGTAGCCCCCTTTTCGCCATGCTCCATACTGAACGAGGCATCGATCCCGATCACTACACCCGCCCGCGGTTCGCCTGGCAGCCAGGCTAACGCTCCATTCTGCGATGCTGGACGGGCAAGCGCCAGCACAAGAAAAAGGATCGCTAAGCAGCGGAGCACGAGTAGGAGGATATCCCGCAGGCGCAATTGGCGTGAGCGAACCCTGACATTGCGATTAAGAAACTGCATTGCAGCCCAATCGGTGCGTTTGACCTGATGGCGATTAAGCAGGTGAGCC